>JAZLDP010000061.1:0-6944 GCA_045614835.1 Clostridia bacterium
ATGCAAAGTGAATTTTATGGCTAAATATAGAAGTATTACACACTTTGCATAACACATAAAAAAGGAAGAAAATTAAAAAAATTTCTTCCTTTTTTATTATACTAAATTTAGTTTAATCATCCCAAATATCTAGAAGTTCTTCTCCACCTTCCATAGGTTTAATAATCATTGGTTCTTCCTCAATATTATCAACCACAGGCTCTGCAACTGGCACAGCTGACATATCATCAACTGCAGGAGGAGCATCATTTGGAAGAGGAATTTCTTCTTCATCTTCAGCAATTACAGCTGTTGCATTATCTTCCTTTTGAACTTTAGGTGTTTCTCTAACAACTGGTTCTGTAGCCTCAAGACTTTGAGCATCAGCATCTTTCTCAAGGTTCAAGAATGATGTAATAGAACCAACCCATTTAACCTTGATAGTTGGACTTTCACCACTTCTGTTCTTTGCCACAATAATCTCAGCTAAACCGCTATTTCTTTCTTCCTCAGGAACATCTTTGTATTGGTCAGGTCTATATATAAATAATACCATATCTGCGTCTTGCTCGATAGAACCAGACTCTCTTAGGTCACTAAGAATTGGTCTATGGTCTTTTCTACCTTCACTTTGTCTTGATAACTGTGATAGAAGAATAATAGGTATCTCAAGTTCTCTAGCCGCCATCTTCAAGTCTCTTGTAATCTTACTTACTTCGTTAGTTCTATTATCAGAAGCCTTAAGACCACTTGCTTGCATAAGTTGTAGATAGTCAATCATAAGCAGGTCAAGACCTTTCTCTCTCTTTAACTTTCTACACTTAGATAGAATATCCATTGGAGACTTTGAGAAGCCTTCATCAATATAGATATTAGCCTCTTTTAATTTCTTACTAGCAGCAACTACAGCAGCCCACTCTTTAGGGTTCATTTCACCTTTTAGAGCGTGTCCCATATCAACATAAGCCATACTACAAATTGACCTAGATGCAATTTCCTCTTTACTCATCTCAAGTGAGAATATAGCACACTTCTTACCACCCTTAACTGCTGCGTGGTTAACAATATTCATACCCAAACTGGTTTTACCACAACCTGGTCTAGCAGCAATAAGAATAAGCGCACCCTTTTGGAAACCATTAGTAAGTTTATCAAGTGCATAGATACCAGTAGGCACACCTCTAATAACACCTTGGTTATTTTGAATAGCTTCAAAGTTACTAAGAGCATTGTTAACTGCTACATTAATATGAGTAAGACCACCCCTATCATCTTTTTCACCAATCTTGAAAATTGTTTCTTCTGCAAAAGATAATACTTGTTCTCTATCTACATCTTCATACGAAAGATTAGTAATTTCATTACTTGCAGTAATTAATTGTCTAAGAACACTGTTATTTTTAACAATATCTACATAATGTTGATAAGCACTTACACTAGGAACCATATCAACAATAGAAGTTAAATACTCTATTCCACCTACACTATCAAGATTACCACTCTTCTCTAAAGCTTCAACAACTGTAACCAAATCTATGTACTTGTTACTTGAGTACATTTTATACAAAGCCTCAAATATAAGTTTATGTGTTTCTGAATAAAAGTCTGTTTCTTTTAATTCACCTAATATAGAGAAAGCAGCATCATTATCAATAATAGCACAACCAAGTACACACTGTTCGTTCTCTATACTATGAGGCATAGTTCTATGGTCTTTAATCTTTTTAGGTTTATTTGTCTTATCCACTATTTTCTTCCTTTATTATTGTTTGTTTTCTTTTTAGAAGAAGTTGTATTTTTCTCTGGAACTTCTTTCTTTTCTTCAACAGGCGTTTCTGGAACTTCTATTACAACATCAGTTTGAGCCTTTTTCTTTTGTGCCTTTTCTTCTCTAATCTTCTTGTAACTATCTTCCATAATCTTTTGTTTTTTCGCTTGTAATTCTCTGCGTTCTTTTTGTCGTTTCTCAAGTTCTATATCTTTTTTCTCAAATATCTTAGTTGCAATAGCATTACCGATTACAACAAATACAAGTAGCATTACGCAATCAACAAAAGTTAGCAACCACCTCTTCTCAAAATACTTTGAGCAATACAAATTAAATATAACTATTGGCAAAAAAGATATACCGAATATAATTCCATACTTTATAAGTCTTCTTTTCCAATCACGCTTATCAAAAAAATATCTATCTGCCATTTTTCTCAACATCCTGTTTTGTTATTTTTACAGTTATCTCATTTCTATACTTAACAGCAATAACTATAGTTGCAATCACCACAAATATCGCAGAAATTCCCAACGCTAACATATACCAACTAGAGCTTCTTGGTGCTAGTTTAAAAATAGACATTTCAAAGTCAGCACCCTTATCACTCAAATCCCACGCAAGGAAAGTAACTCCTGCTACAACTTCTTTGACATCAGCATTACTATATAGCCTATCATCTGGATAAGCAAAAATTTGTGTTACATCTAAATCACTCAACGAACAACCAGTAAGTTCTGTATACTTATCATAGTAATTAGTATCAATTCCATCAATCTTATAATCTTTAACTGTACTCAAAAGTCCCTTATTGCTAACCATTGAGTATTTGTATAAGAACAAATTAAATTCTTCTGACTGATATTCTTGGTCAAAAATCTCCTGAATAAATGGTCCAACATCTTCCATAGCGTGTGCATATTCAACATCATTAATATCAGCAAGTCCATAGAATACTGCAAAGAACGAAATATCTGCGAAAGTAATAACTACGCTCAATTCATTATTTTGACTTTCTGGCACTTCACAAATAATACCCTCTTTCATATCCAGATAAACTTTAGGATACTCATCTTTGTACCCCTCAATCCAGTCGTGCACATAGTTTCTAAAAGTTATCATATCAGCAATAACGCTGTTTCTAACATTATCATAATTATTAAGCAGTTTATTCTTGTCTAAAGTAACGACAAGTTTATCCATAATAACTCTATAAGAGTCTACAGTTCTCATCATCTCTACCTTAGCACAACCGCTCATAGAAATTATTGCTACAATTATTAAACTAAGACTAATTAATAATTTCTTAAATTTCATTCCTTTTCCTTAGTAGATAGAGGTTTCCCTATCCAAATTTCACTAACTATATTTTAGCAAATACTTCGGTAATTTACAATAGATATTTGACAAAATATAAAACACTATTTCAATTAACATTTTATCCACAAATTACTGTGGGTTACTAAGCACATATCTTTAATTACAAATTATATATAATTTGAGCACAAAAAATACTATCAATCATAAAAAAATAAATTTACAATCATAAAAACTTAAAAATCGAAAAAATACTTACAAAAACCGATAAAAATAATTTGCAAAAAAATAATAATATTATATAATAATTATATGGAAATGAAACAAGTAGCAAATTATATGGTTGGTAGATACCTAACCTACAATAAAAAAAGTGATAAGAAAGAATTATTAACTGGCAAAATTTTTGGAAGTTTTTCAGTAGACCTTCTTGGTAACTATAAGAAAGAAGTTGTATATTATGATACACCAGATTTTTTCTTTGCCGATAGAGGAATTAATATCTACACTACTGGAGATGGTTATTCTAGAGAACTAATTATCAGATATGACAACGAACAAGTTAAGAGAATAGAATTCTTAAAGAATACCCCTAACTTCTTCAAAGTGCCTATCGGTAAGAAAGATACTTTCAGTAGCTTCACCTCACAAATCAATGATGCTATCTGCCAAGTATATCCAGAAGGATTGCATGTTAATATTGATGAAATGCTAAGAAATTGTATTGCAAGAGTTAGAGTTCTAAAGAAGAGCGAACAATATAGAGTTGTTAATAATACAGGCCTAAAAACAACTATCGCTTTTGAAGATTGTGTTTACTCTGATTGCAAATCTAGAGCAAAATTCTCACAATCATCTCTTGAAGTAATTGGTGAGAAATCTGACAACAAAGATGAATTCAACAACTTCCTAAGACAACTAGTTATTGAATGTCCTAAGCTTATCAAGATTGAAAGCAACGAACTAGCAGTAGCTAGAAACGGTCTATAAAATAATATTATGCATAACAATAAAAACTCGCTATGATTAGCGAGTTTTTTGTTTTTATTGATATTATAAATTTAGTTATCTTTTTTACTTTTTACGCATCTTCTTCTGCGTTTCAAAAAGTAAATTTTGCCGGTCTCTCTAATTTCGTTATCTTCCAAATGGTCAACCAACATTCTCCTAGTTTTCTCTTCAACATAAGGAATACTAGCACCGCTTAAGATTGAGAGTCCCCCACCTACACAGAAGGCAACAGGCAAACTTATAAAACCAAAAGCTACAATTGTACAAGTTGACAACATAAACATATTAATCTTATTAATTATACAAGTGGTATTCCTACCAATAATTTTACTTTTCTTAAGCATTCTATCGTACATAAAGAAATAAGCAAAAGAATAAGCAAATGCCATAACACCACAAAGAATATAGATTATCCACATATGATTTGCTTTCACAAATACCATAGCAATTGCCATAACACCAACCACAACACCAAGTATAGAAGATATTACAGTTAGGTCTTTCTTATGATTTAATCTTCCAGCTATAATACAACCCACACCGTATACACCATCAAAAATTGCTGTTGCAATCGCAGAGTAAGTATAAACTCCTGTTAAAGTAAAAGTTAGAAGAGGTATCATATTATACACTGCGTGCCAACTTTCTTGTAAGAAATAAAATATTACATATTGAACACGAACTTTCTTAGAAACCTTGTTAGCAAATTCTTTGTCTTGACTAGTTTCTTTAAGTGCAATATGAGCGTATGATGCATATTCTTGATTTATCTTAGACTTTTTCTTGTTAGCAATATAGTATACAAGCTGAGGAATAGCACCGACAGCATATAGAGAAATTGATACAATTATCATTACTCTCATATCCAAAAAGTCTAGGAATAATCCGCCAACAAGCACACCAATTATTATTGATAATTGCTCAAGAGTTTTTGAGATAGCAAGTTGTTTACCGGTTCCAACCTTTTTTGTAGCGTTAACATAAGCAAACAACACTTCAGTAGGAATATATTTAAAGGCGTAACCAAAAGAATAAGCAACACCAATTCCAATTACACAAGCAATTGGGCTATCTGCTACATAAAGTAGAAGTATTTCATATATAACAATTGGAATTATTCTTAGGAACAAGAATAACTGCGGTTTGCTAATAAGTAACTTCTTCAAAGCCATTCCAAATATCAAACTAAGCAAATATTCAAGAATTAGAGTTAGCAGAGCCAATTCCATTTTGTGCGAAGCAACATTATTATAGACAATCAAAGGAATAAAACCACCAACTAACTTGGTGGAAATATTTGCCATTATTCTGTTGAAATTAAGTAATTTTAATTCCATAATATCCTATCTATAAGTTAAATTCATAAGTTACTAATTCAATTTTAGCATATTTATAAAATAAAGCAAAATAATTAAAATAATAAAACGAAAAATACCGTTTTTTCATTTCCTAAATCTTTCAAAATATGATATTATCTTAGAGTGGAAGATATGTCTTAAATTAAGAATTAATTTAATTATCAAAATAATTTTTAAATTAGCACATTAAGCCCCACTAAAATTTATCTATAATACTTATGGAAAACATATAGAGAGAGTGAAAATATGAACCAATTAAAACTACTTAATTTTCATAAAATGATATCAAACTTCGCTAACAACTTAGTCGGAGCTTTCGTATCCCTAATCATCTACAAAGCAACAGGTTCTATGACCTTTGCGGTAGGATACCTAGTTGCTAATAACATTTGTAGATTGTTATTCGGATTATTGCTTAAAAATTACTATGGCAAATATCCCCAACTATTCTTACTACTTAGAATAATCCCTATTACACTTTATAACATTTCGATATTCTTATTAGACTACCACTTAATCTTAGCAGTAATACTGATTTGTTTATTTAGGTCGTTTGACTGGGCACTTGCTAATGTATCTAAAGAGGTTATATTCAACTACTCTTCACTTACATCTAGCAAGAAAGCAGGTAAATCATCTATTGGTGTAACAAGACTATTCGAACAAGCAGGTACAATCATTGCGCTTATTGCCGGTGGTTACTTACTAGACTTCAATCAAACTCTAGTACTTATCATATCTCTTATAATCTACGCAATTTCTGTTATCCCACTTGTTATGTTCTATATCAAGTCTCGTCACCAAAAAACTTTCAACAAAGATGCCACTTCAAATGCTATTACTACCCTATCTAAGAAAAACGAAGAACTTCATAACGAAAGCAAACGCTTAACAAAGAAACTATTATTTAACTATTGTGTAGTATACTTCTCATTTGCCTTCGTTGACCTTCTATCTACAGCATATAACTTATATATATTCGCACAACAAGGCGAATTCGCTACTGCTGGTATTCTTAGTGCAGTATTCCACACCTTCTATGCAATCGGCTTCTATGTAGCAGGAATTGTTAACGAGAAATATGATACAACCAAATTTGTATCTCTATGCTGTATAATTATAGCAGCCGGTGTAATCGCTATGCCATTTATACCTATCGACACAATGTTAGTACTAATTTGTGTTATCTATGGAGCAATTGCTTTCTGTAATACATTTATCTCACTATTCGTTCTTGACAGAATGCTATTAAAATCGAGAATTATGGCTTGTTCAAATAAAGCACTTATCCTAAGAGAAGCTTCTTGCGTTACTGCTTATATTGTTGGTTATGCTTGTGGATTATTAGGATTACTAGGTATCTTTATCGCAACAACAATAACAATGGCTTCTTCAGCAGTAATTATTCCTGTTTCTGAAGAAAAGACAAGACAAAATTTAGTAGACTACTTACAAAACAACGAAAAAATTAATAGCAAAGCACCTAAGACAAAAGCTAAATTAATAGAAGA
>JAZLDP010000062.1:0-12862 GCA_045614835.1 Clostridia bacterium
AAGAACCTACTAAGAAGATGTCTAAATCTGAGAAGGGCGATACTGGTTCAATCTTTATCGAAGATAATCCAGAAGAAATTACTAAGAAGATTAAAAGAGCAGTAACAGATAGCGAGAGCAAAGTATATTTCGACCCAGAGAATAAGCCTGGTGTAAGTAACCTACTAACTATCTACTCAGCACTAAAAGGAGTAACAATCGAAGAGGCTGTAGAGCATTTCGCAGAGTGTAATTATGGTACTCTTAAAGGCGAAGTTGCAACTGCAATTATCGACACTCTTAAACCTGTTCAGGACAAGTACTTCGAGTATTTAAACAACAAAGAATATCTAGATAGCGTACTTGCAATTGGTAGAGCAAAAGCTGAGAAAAAAGCCAATGAAAAAATGAAAGAAGTTTACTCAAAACTAGGACTTGTTTTGCCTAGATAATACAAACAAAAAACGACCAAATAAATGGTCGTTTTTTTTGTTAAATATAGTAATCTTCTATTCCCAATAAATAGTCTGCAGAAACTTCATAATATTTACAAAGATTAATAAGTATTTGATTGCTAGGTTCTCGCAAACCTTGTTCGTAGTTAGAGTAAGCACTAAGTGTTACACCTATTGCTTCGGCTACCATTTTTTGCGAAACGCCTTTTTGTTTTCTTAATAGTTTCAATCTCTCGTTCATATTAAATGTTTAACACATTTTGTGTAATTATGCTTGACATTACACATATTGTGTAATAATATGAGATTATATAAAATTCTATTGTAGGTTGGATTAGTATGAATGAGAAAGATAAATCAATGATTAAATATACACGAGAGCAATATACTTTTGCCGAAACTTTGTATAACAATTATATTGAAATGAGAAAGACTTTAAATCAAATAGAAGGTTTAAAGTATGATATTAAAGATAAATATATTTTGAATGAAGATTTTAAGCAAGGTTTTATTGCAGGGATAAAGATAATGTCTTCGTTGTTTCTTGATTTATAAAAAAGCTGGGTGTTTTACCCAGCATTTTTGTTTAAGATATAGTCAACACCATTAATCATAATGTTGTTGATTATAGAGTTGTTGACTTTGTAAAAGATAAATTTATTATTACGAGTTGTGGTAACTGCACCACAACTTTTGAGTAGTTTTAACTGATGGCTAATGGTTGTTTGGTTGAGGCCCAGTAGTACAGACAAGTCGTTGACACACATTTCCTTTAGCAGTAGTGCAGTAATGATTTTGAGCCTAGTACTATCACTAAATAGGCTATAAAAATCGGCAAGTTTGTTGCAGACTTTTGTGTTGGGAAGACTGTCTTTGATTGTGTTTTGAGAATGGGGGTCTAAGTGAATTATTGCGTTTGACATTTGTGTTCCTTTTGTAATTTTTATTTATACAAATATTTTATCTAAAGTTGTGGTTATTGCCTAAAATTAACAAATTAATAATTTGTAGCATAATAAGTTATTAAGTAATTTTTTGGGGGATAATATGAACTTTAGTAATGATGTTTTGTTAATACTACTTTTGTCTATTCTTTCTACTCCTGCAGATGACAATGGAGAGGTGGAGTTTGCCAATAATACCAATTTTTTACTTCTTCTACTTCTAATGCTTCAGGGCAGTCGTTCTGTGGACAATATTAACAATTGTCTTTGCAATAATGGTATTAATTGTTGTGGCAATAATGGGTGTGGGAATAATAGTTGCAGTAGTTGTTCTAGGTGTTCTAGATTAGGTTTTTAAAAGATAAACTTTGGGGTATAATTTTAAAGTTTGATGGGGTTATCAATAAGTAGTCTTATTAGAACTTGAAATATATATTTCAAAGTTTTTTGTTTTGGCTATTTGTTTGACAATTAATGACAAAAATTGTTTAATAATAGTAGTAAGGGAAATACCTTTAGGAGATGGAATGGAAAAACATATAATTGACCTAGATGTAATAGAGCATCTGGCCGATTTGTCTAATCTTAATTTTAACGATAAAGAGAAAGACACTATGGTCAAAGAGGTTCGTGGAATTATTACAATGCTGGAGAACTGCGAAGATGTCGAACTAACTGAGAAGTCTAGACCGAAGACAGTGTCTCTATCCGATTTAAGAGATGACAAAGTTGAACCATCAATGAAGAGAGAAAAAGCAATTGGACAAGCAATTAGTACACAGAGTGATTATGTTGCTATTCCTAAGGTGGTGGACTAATGAAAAACTTGTCAGTTCTTCAAATTGTCGAGAAGATTAAATCAGGACAACTTACTTGTGAGAAGTTGACACAATATTACCTTAATAACATTATCAAATACAAGCACAAAAATGCAGTGCTTGAAGTTTTTGATGATGCATTAGAGAGAGCAAGAGAAATAGACAAACTTGTTGCTAGTGGCGAGAACTTACCAGCACTTGTCGGTGTTCCAATGCTACTAAAAGATAATATTATGTACGAGGGTAAAATTTGTTCTAGTGCATCAAAATTGCTTGAGAATTATAGAGCACATTATAATGCAACAGTAGTAGATAGACTACTAGATGCTGGTGTTGTAATTCTTGGTAGAACTAATATGGATGAATTTGCTATGGGTGGTAGTTGCGAAAACTCTGCCTTTGGTCCTTGTAGAAATGCTTATAATGATGACAGGGTGTCTGGAGGAAGTAGCGGTGGTAGTGCTGTTGCCGTTGCTCTAGATATGTGTGCCTTTGCGCTAGGCAGTGATACTGGTGGTAGTGTTAGACAGCCATCTTCTTATAACGGAACAGTTGGTCTAAAGCCAACTAATTCTAGAGTAAGTAGATATGGTCTTATGGCTTTTGCCGGAACTCTTGATACCGTTGGTGTAATTACTCGTGATGTTAAAGACAACGCATATGTAATGTCTATTATTGCTGGTGAAGATATCAAAGATAGTTCTTCTGCTAGTGTCCCTGTAGATAATTATCTTGAGAATATCAAAGGCGATATTAGAGGCAAAAAAATTGCTGTTATTAGACAAGTTCAAGAATTAGTCGAGAAGACCGAACAAGCAGACTTGTTTAGAGATATTTTGAAGTTCTGCGAGAATAATGGTGCAACTGTTTCAACCGTAGAACTACCAGAGTACGAAAATGTATTACCTGTATACTATACAATTGCTCCAGCAGAGGCTAGTTCTAATATGAACCGCTTTGATGGAATTAGATTTGCGGGACTTAATGCAGAAACAACTAAAGATATTGTTAGAAATACTCGTTCAACTCTACTTGGTAGAGAAGTTAAGCGTAGAATAATGCTAGGCAACTTTGTATTGTCTAGTAGCAATAAAAGTGCCTATTATGTTAAAGCTAAGAAAGTGGCTGAGAAGATTAGAAATGGTTTCTTGAGTATTCTTGAGAATAATGATTTAATCTTTATGCCAACAACTTATGGCGAAGCCTTTGAGATTGGAAGCAAGACTAGCGACCCAGTTAGTATGTATATTGAAGATATGTTTACTGTTACTGCCAATATTGTAGGACTTCCTGCAATTAGTATTCCAATTGGTACTGGTAATACAGGATTACCACTTGGCTTCCAGATTTTATCTCGACCTTTTGGCGAGAGCGAAATCTATAATATGGCAGACTTCCTAATGACAAGAAAGGAGGTGAAGTAATGTCAGACTATAGAACTATAATTGGACTAGAAGTCCATATTGAACTTGCGACAAAAACAAAAACCTTCTGCTCGTGTGCTAATGATGGTATAGGTGCTATGCCTAATACTCTTACTTGTCCAGTGTGTTTAGGTCTTCCAGGAGCAGTGCCTAGTGTTAACCGCAGAGCAATTGAACTAACAATTATGGCAGGACTACTACTTAATGCCAAAATCTCTAATCGTATAATGTTCGAAAGAAAGACTTTCGATAGTGTAGATATGCCGAAAGGTTATCAACTATGCCAGTTTACTAGACCTATCGGTATTGGTGGACAAGTTCAATTGAAAAATGGCAAGAAAGTGTTATTCAATAGAATTCACTTAGAAGAAGATGCTGGTAAATTAATTCACAAAGATAATGTTACTCTAATCGACTACAATAGAAGTGGTGCACCAATATTAGAACTTGTAACTGAGCCAATGGAATTAACCACTGAAGAGGTGCTGGAATTCCTAGATACTCTTAGACATATCTTAATTATAGGCGGTATATCTGAGTGTAGAATGGAAGTTGGTGAATTTAGATATGATGTCAATATGTCTGTTAGCAAAACTTCTGCACTTGGAACAAGAGTGGAACTAAAGAACCTAACTTCTTCAATGGCTCTTACTAGTGCTATTGCTTATGAAGAAGAAAGATTAATCTCTGCTCTAGAAAATGGCGCAACTTTATCCCCAGAAACAAGAGTGTGGTCGGAAGAGTTTGGCAAGACATATCTTGTTCGTGCCAAAGAAGATGTTAGCGACTATAGACATTTCCCAGACCCAGACTTAAGTGTAATCAACATTAGTAGAGAGGATATTAATAGACTAAAGGCAGAATTGCCAGAGAGTTACTTGTCTAGAGTTGATAGATATAAGGCAAGAGGATTTGAGCCTCATCAAATCGAAATCCTAACTAGTTCAAAAGCGATTAGCGATTTTATGGACGAAACCTGCAAACACACCTCTCACAAGGAAGAAGTGTATAATTGGATAGCTAACGAGATGCTTAGGGTTCATAGAAATATGAATAGACAAGACTTTGCTAGTATTATATCTCCGGAGGACCTTGCACAAATCGTTAATATGATTATGCTAGGCGACATTACTAGAACCAATGCCAAGGAACTATTCGACCAAGTAGTCGAAACTGGTAGAAGCGTAAATTCTCTAGTAAAAGAGAAAGAGATGATGGGTGTAGTTGATAGCGAAGTGATTGGACAGATTTTAACTCAAATCTTATCGCATAACCCAGACCTTGTTGATGATTATGTAATAAATAAAAATAGCGTATCTAATCACATTGTAGGACTTGTAAAGAATATTACAAATGGCAAAGCACTTGCAAAAGATATACTTGCTATGCTAGATGATATGTTTGATGCGTAAAAAAATAAATAAATATTAACAATAATTTATATATAATAATATATATACAATAAATTGCAAAAAATAGTTTTGAATATGTTTCAAGGCTATTTTTTTGTGTTTTTTAACAATTAATCCAACATTTTTGGCGAATTTGGTTGAAAAAAAGGAATATAAGTGCTAATATTATAGGGTAAAGGAGAGGCGAAAAGTGTCTTTTTTGATTAATTTTCAAAGAAATAAATCAAACAAAAAGTTATCACTTATTACTAAAATTGCTTTAGTAATACTTTTGCTTTGTGTAATTTCAGATAAGACTGGTGCATTTAATATTTCACAGAATATTAGTAGAATGCAGACTTTCAATCTAGACTTTATCGCAAATGAACTTATGATGTTCAGTAAGTTCTCTATTAATTACTCCTTCCTTATGACTTTGGGACTAATCTGTATTACAGCAGGTGTATTACTTGCAATTACTTGCGGAGTAATGTCTTTCAAAGAAGAAACCAAAAACAATGAGTGTGTAGAGTCCTACTCTTACAAAGTTGAGAGTGCAAAAAGTTTATACACTAGTAACATATATTTAATCAACAATCAATTTTTGTGTTAAATCTAACTAAGTTAGGTGTTTTTTGCTAACGCAAATTTCACGCTAATATTAGGTCAAAAGAATATTCGTTTTGCCCTCGCGTATGTGTGTGCGTGTATAAGGGTATTGAAACGAATTTTTGATACCAATACTAGCAAGTGGATTTGCAACGAAAACTATTTTCGTTCAAAAGCAGATACTCCTAACTTTTTCTTTATGTAATTAAAATTTTAGGAGAGACATAATGTTTGCATTACAACTAGTTACAATGTTGGTGATAGCTCTTGGATTAATCGCCACCTACTTTATATTGAAAAGCAGAGGAATTCAAATACCAAAACTAATGTATATTATCTTATCAGCAGTTTTGGGTGTTGTTTTCGTTGTCAGATATATGTGGGGAAATGATGCTCTTGACCAAGTGTTCAAATTAACCAACTCACCAGTCGGAGGTAAGTTCCTAACTTGCGTAAGTATACTTCTTAACTTAAGTCTACAACTTGCAATACTTATGGCAATTATGCACCCATTCTTCAAGGTCAACAAAGCAACTGTACTTCTTAAGACCTGGGGACTAATTGTAGCATTACTTTGTGCAGGATTTATTAAACCTGTATCAAAGGGTATAGTAGGACTAACAGCTTATTCAGAATTCAATTTCAGAACTTTCCTTATGGGAATTGAGATTGGTATCTTAGTAGGTTATACATTCATTGTTTTTATGGAGAACAAACGCTTCCATATTCCTAAGAAAGATTTGTTAGCGTTCGCTTTCCTACCGCCAATGGCATTCTTCGGAATGATGCCGTATGTGCTTCAAGCACTATTCGGATATGGCAATCCATTAATCGAGATTGATGGAATTACTCAATGGCATAGAATTTTCTTATACTTCAATTTCTTCATACCTGTTGCAATTCACTTCATACTTCGCAACAAGAATTTTGAAACAAGAAGATTTGTACTAATGTTCTTGAGCTTAGCTGCTTTGCTAGTATTCCTAAATAACCAAAGAATTCAAAGTTGGGTAAGGGTAGATGATTGGCCATTACACTTATGTCATACAGCTATGTTTATCGTTCCAATCTGTCTAATATTTAAGACCAAGAAGTTATTCTACTTCACATATTTCATTAATGTCTTCGGAGCCTTTATGGCGATGCTTATGCCAGATGTTGATGAGGGAACCAATGTACTTGCGACTTCTCTTGTTCGTTTCTGGTCTAACCACTATTTCGCATTCTTTATGCCACTTCTTTGTGTAAGTCTTAGAATGTTCCCTAGACCAAAGTTAAAAGCCTTTATCTATTCGGCAGTTGCGTTCTCGGTATACTTTATCGTAATTATATTCGTAAACTCATACTTCACTGCAATTGGCAGACCTAGTGACTTCTTCTTTGTTAATAGTGACTTTATCTCAGACAAACTAGGAGCTTGGGCGAATAACCTAAGAGATATCACAACTACTTGGACAGTGGGCGGAGTATCAATGCTCTTTTATCCAGTATACCAGGTATTGTTCTGGGCAGTGTATGTAGTATTATCCGCAGCTATGTGGTTCATATACGAACTTGTATATACCTATACTGATACTCTTAATGATATGGCGAAAAGACGCAAGAAATTCAAACTTGATGAATTAGCATTACTTAGCCAACTAGATGGCAGAAAGAAAGAGGAGCCTTTATATATGGAAAATACCAACAAAATGATATTGCATAACTTCACGAAGCGTTATGGCAGGTCAAATGTTTATGCTGTTAAAGATGCTAATCTAGAAATTAACGGTGGCGAAATATTTGGTTTCTTAGGCCCTAACGGAGCAGGTAAATCTACTATTATCAAATCTATCGTAGGAATTCAACCTATTACAGATGGCTCAATCGAAGTTTGCGGATATGATGTAGATAAACAAGCAGTTATGGCAAAGAAGCAATTAGGTTTCGTTCCTGACCACTACGCTCTATACGAGAAACTAACCGGTAGGGAATATATCAACTATATTGCAGACCTATACGAAGTAACTCAAGAAGATAGAGATAAGAGAATTAATAGATATGTCGAAATCTTCGAATTGCAAACTGCATTCGATAACCAAATGAAAACCTACTCACACGGTATGAAACAAAAGATTGCTATTATGGCAGCCCTAGTTCATAACCCAAAAGTATGGATACTAGACGAACCTCTAACAGGTCTTGACCCAAACTCTATTTTCCAAGTTAAAGAGTGTATGAAACAACACGCAGCGGAAGGTAATATCGTATTCTTCTCTAGCCACATTATTGATGTTGTTGAGAGAATTTGTGACAGAATTGGAATTATCAAGAAAGGTCAAATCCAATGTGTGAAGACTATCGAGGAAATCGAGAAGTCTGGTACTACTCTTGAGAACTTCTATATGGATATTATTAATAACAAGCCTGTAGAAGCTATCCCTGTTAAAGAAACTAAGAAAGAAACCGAAGAAACAGAAGAACAAAAAGAACCTAAGAAAACAAAGAGAACTAAAAAAGAAAAAGAGGTAAAAAATGCTTAAACTAATCAGACCTTTGGTTATGATGCAGTTAAAGGATAAAATAGACCTTAGTTACTTGAAGTCCAAGAAAACAGCAATTCAGAAGATTACTCTATCAATACTAGCCTTTGTGCTAATCACAGCGGTAATATTTGTTTTATTGTTTTTAAGTAAATTTCTTAAATTATTCCATTTAATTGATATCGTGCCAACCTCTGTAATAGTTGTTGTTTTCACTATTATGGAAGCGTTATCGTTAATATCGTGTACATTTGGACTAATGAAAAACTTGTATTTCTCAAAAGATAATCCGGTACTGCTAACTTTGCCAGTAACCACCAATCAAGTATTCTTATCCAAGATAATTGTATACTTTATTTATGAACTAAAGAAAACTTTATACTTTATTGTTCCTTTGTTCTTAGCCTATGGACTAATATCAGGATTACCAATATACTTCATTCTATGGTTAGTTGTATGTTGGTTCTTCCTATCACTTTTCAATGTTGCGTTTGCTTCTTTATTCTCAATCGCAGCTATGGGAATAACAATGTTCCTTCGTAATTTCAATATTTTCAGAATATTACTATTCCTACTAGCAGTAGGTGGCGGTCTTTGGATTATTATATCTCTAATCAATTTAATTCCAGAAGACCTAGACATTATTGCTACTTGGGGAAGTCTATTCTGGGATATTCAAGACTTCCTTAACGGATTTGTGAAGGCTGTGCCAATATTTGCATACCTTACTCAATTATTTATTGGTGGATATAGGGGAATTAAGGCGGTATTATTCTTCCGCACAACACCAATTATCCTACTAGTATTAATTGGTGCTACTGCTATACTATTTGCACTAGCATTCCTAATCTCTAGACCATTATTCTTCAAAATGGCAGCTAAACCATTTGAGTACAGAAAGGTTACTAGAGAGTTCAAAAAGAAAAATAAAAAAATCAATTCGTTCCTAAGTGCAGTTAAAGCTCAAACTTTACTAATCTTCAGAACTTCTGATGAATTATTCTCACTAGCTGGTTGTGCAGTTGCTATGCCAATTCTAATTCTACTACTTAATAGAATATTCGCAGCTATGAGTACTAGACTTCTAGGTGACTATATGACAGTTGCCTTCAATCTACTAATAATTCTTCTAATATCACTTGCTACTAATGGTAAAGTTGCTAGTATCCACAGTAGAGAGGGTGCAGCGGCTTATCTTAATAAGACTAGACCTAATGAGTATAGAACTAATATTATCGCTAAGTTAGTTCCTAACGCAGTGGTTATGTCTGTATCAATTATTGCTTCAACTATTGTATTTGGAGCATTCACAAGTCTAACTTCAATTAATGTTATCCTATTCGGTGCTACTGCAGTATTTGTATTCCTAATGCATCTACTATGGAGTGCTGAGATGGATATTATGAACCCACAATATACTCAATATGCAACAACTGGTGAACACAATAACAATCCTAACGAAACCAAGAGTACTGTTACTATGTTCATAATGTCAGTATTGTTTGTGGGAATAGCATTATTCTTAAGTATGGAAAATGTTAATGCGGCTTGGATAAAAGTTGTGCTTGTTAGTCTAGGTTTGCTTGTATATCGTATCTGGTCAGTTTTATCAAAAATCAAATATTATTATAAGGAAAAGTAATGAAAAAATCGGTTGTTATTTTAATCGGAATAATATATATCGCATCAATATTCGTTGTTGGTTTTTTCGGTATGCAAATCAAAGCCTTTGATACCATAATCTATATAACAGATATTGAATGCACTAACGAAGAAGTCGTTACTAAACCAGATAAAACTAAAGAAATTGAATTTGACTATGATGCAAGCAAAGATGATATGGAGAATTCCATAATTATAACTTACGAAGTTTTCCCTAAAAACTCTACACTTAAAGGTACAGATGCTGTTAGGTTAACTTACGACCCATCACACAAACTTATTACAAAAGGGCTGTGGGTAGTAGATGGTCTAACAATAACTTTCAAAAGTAGGGGAGAACTTACCTTCTATCTAAAGAGTTTAGATGGAAGTAATATTATCGAAACTATTAATATCGTTGCGATATAATACTTTTATTAAATTTAAAGGGGGTGAGTGTCTACATAATAGATGCTTATAATATTAATAAAATCAAACAAAAAACTAAAGGAGAAAAATTAATGAAAAAGAAATTTTGTTCACTTGCTCTTCTTGCAACTGCAGGTGTTGGCTCAATGTTTATGTCAGCCTGTGGCGACCCAGCATTAGAGAGCATTAGTGTTAAAGATGGTAGTATCGAAACAACACTTCTTGTTGGTTCTACTCCAGATTGGAGCGATTTAGTTCTTAATCTTAATTATGAAAATGATGAAACAGCCACAGCTACTAAAAACGCTGATATGCAAATATCTGAAATCGATACAAATGTACTTGGAGAGCAAGAACTTGTTATCAAATACAAAGGTCTTACTACCAAAGTAAAAGTATATATCGTTGCTCACGAAGGCGACCTATATGACTATTTAGGCTATCAAAAACCAGACACTTTCGTTCTATATGAAGATAGTGTCAGAGAGGCAAAAGTAGATGGCGAAGACAACTTTATGTTAGGAACACATAGATATAAAGTTGGTGATGATAACCCATTTGAATTCAAAGCTAAGCTTTCTGCAACTAACCAAAATAACCAAAGAGTAACTCTAACTGAGTATACTAGTGATGTTACAGTTAAAGATTTGGAAACTGGCGAAGTTTTGACTGGTGATGCATTAGATGCAGTTGTTGCAATTGATAATGCTCATTCAACATTTGACTTCACTCCTGCTGCAGTAGGACACTCATACGAAATTACTGTTAAACCTCTTGCTTATAATGAGGATATGCCTTTTGACCCAATTACATTCGAAATTGATGTAGTTAATGCTTGGAATGTATATGATGTTGCTAACCTTGCTCGTGTTGAGGATAACGAGAAATCAAGAAGTCTATGGGCTGCTAAAAAACAAGCAACTGGTATAGATAATACCGAAATTGAAGGTATTGTATTACATAACAATTTAGAAATTAAGAAATCTGACCTTCCAGCAGAAATGTTCTATGGAGAGGGTGTTTCTTATGAAGGCAAAGATGTTAGTTATACTCTTAAAAATAGAAGCAGTTTTTATACTAGAGATATTGATGTAAATGATACATTCTCTGTCTATGGTAACTACTTCACAATCAGCACTCGTAATACTGGCGAAGATGCTATTCCTCTAGGAAAAGATTTTGAGGCTAATGACTTTGCTCACTCTGCAATTTTTGCATTTGGTGGTGATAACAATAATTCTCCAGATGACGCTCAAGGTAGAGTGGTTATTAATAGTTTAGGTCTTATTGGTAATGGTTCTCGTCAATCTGGACAAGAGACAACTAATGATGGAGCATTGATTGCTGTACTTTCTAGTGCTCACAACACAACATTAGAGAACTGTATTACAAGAGCATTTACTACTCACATTATCTCTGATGGTGAATATACTTATCCAACTGCAGAAGATATTGCTCTTACTATTAAAAATACTAAAATGTTCGATAGTTTCTCTTCTATGGTTTATACTTGGGCAACAAGAAATAGCTATATTGAGAATAGTGTTCTTAAGAAAGCTGGTGGTCCATTAGTAATGGCTACTCACCCAGATGCTAAAGCTCACCCAGAGTTTTTCTCAAATATTAATATTAAGAATTCTGTAATTGAGAACTATGTTGGTGGTTCTGAGGCTTGGTTCTCTAAGACTGGTGCCGCTCCAATTATTGCATACTTAAGAGTTATTAGTGGATTATTAGAGAATGTTTCAACAGAATTAATTGGTAAGATTGATGGACTTACTGCAAATGCTTCATTTACAACTAACAATGGTGCAGCAGTTAACTTCTTATCTTGTAATATTGGTGAAGATACAGTAATGCAAGAAGACCCAATTAAGAGTTCTAACGTTATTAAAGATGCACAAGGTAATATTGTTAACGAACAAGATATGAAAGATGAATTAATTGCTATGCTTGAGGCTTCTGGAACAGGTATGACAGCTATGCCAATCTTCAAAGCAGGTAATGTATATATTACTCTTGACCCTAATACTTTATCAGAAGTTCCTGGTAGCCCAATGCCTATGCCAAGTGGTCTTGCGTTAATCTATGTTGCTGAGGGTAATGAACTTGGTGGTGCACCATTTGCATTAATCGGATTAAATGATTTAGATGACACAACTACACAAAGTGGTCAAGTTTATGCTATGTTACAAGAGAAAGTTGATGCTATGTTACTTGAGTTCTTCCAAAGTGATTATGTTAATATGTTCTACAATGGACCTCGTCTAGGTGCTACATTCGAGATGTTCCATACTGCTCCTCAAGCATAATATTGCTTTAGGCTAATTAATTGTTCAGTTATATAAAACTAAATAGTTGATAAAAAACAAGTCTTCGGTCTTGTTTTTTTTGTGGTGTAAAGTGTGCGGAGTGTATCTCAAATATAACAAACCTTATTTTTATGTTGACTTAGGTTTGCTACATTTAACAGAATTATTATAAGTTAACAACTAAGAAATAATTATTAAAAAATAGTGTAACAAAATTTTGATAACTATAATAGTATGAAGTGTACAGACTTTATATTACAAAAGAAATTTGATTAGTAATTTTTATTCCCTATAACTTATGTGTCTGTACATTTCCATTTTCCTTAGTTGCGTTCGGT
>JAZLDP010000063.1:0-11813 GCA_045614835.1 Clostridia bacterium
CTAACTGATTTAACTTCAGACCCTAAAGTTAGTGAAGGCATCACAAATGATGATACTGGACTTAACGAAAATCAATTGAGAATAGTTACTCCTACTGAACTTAAGACATTCACAATCTTCAGCCCTATGAGTACTTGGGACTTCAGAAATGTATGGACTTATGTTAAAGAAGTTAACTGGAATTATCCAGTTCTAAGAAGTATCTATGGATATAGAGTTGCAGAGATTTATGTAACTATCTATAATCCTCATTCTTATACCGATAATACTCTACAACTTGGTAACTTAGTAATTGACCTAGACAATACTGCAATTAGACAAAATGCTACAACTGGTCTAATCGAAAGCCCATATGGTGAGATTATTATTGATGAAGAACATACTGATACTACAGTACTTACATTTATGTATACTGTAACACTTAATTATGTATCAGAAATTGTTATTTCTAATACTGGTGCTGGTGTTATCTCAAGTGTTCTATGGGGTCAAAAAATCCCTAAGGGTGTTGAGATTGACAATGCAATAGTAGAGAACGAACAAACCTTCTACGAAGAGAAGGCTGGTCAAGATAACTCTGATGTAATAATTACTGAGAAGATTGTTAATGATTATTACGGATTAGTTATTACCTTTGATGAGAGAATATTCAATATCAATCTTAATGCAACTCTTACTGCTGATGCAGGTACAGATGGTGTATTAGATAGTGATTATATGACTATAGTTCTAGTTCACGCAAATAAGAATAATATTGTAGATTATGCTTATACCGTTACAATGCATAATGGAGATAGCTTAACTCTAGACAATATCTTCAATGGTGACCTAGATGTTGAGTATATTACTTACAAAGCAGATATATTCAATAGTGATGAAGAAGATATTAAGTATACTGATGAAGAACGATTATCGACAAAAGATGAATATGGTTCTTGGTCATTATATGTATACTACCCAATGTTCTATATGAACGACAGACATAAACACGAGGCATCTTGCTTCAACAGTGGAGGCACATTAACTTGTACAGAGAAGAGTAATACTCTAATCGATACTCACAATGTTTCTAACAACCCAACACTTGTTAGATTGGTTGATGAGGGCGGTACAGAGATATACGACTTCTATGAGACTTTAGATAGTGTTGTCAATACTGATTATGTAATTCCGGGTACAAATATTATTGCTAATAACTACTTCGGTACATTCACACTAGATACAATCACAAGAGATATTACAATTAATATTGCTCTTCATAAACCTTATGAATATTGGTTACACGCTTCTGCTAGTAACAAATAATCTATAAAAAAACACCATACCCAGGCAAATTTGCTATGGGTAAGGTGTTTTTTTGTTGTTTGCAAAAATATATGATTTTAAGTGAATTTTGGCGGAAATAACTTATTTAAATAGTGTGTTTATTAGGTGTTTTAATGTGATTATCGAATAAATAAGCATCTTTATATATTTATATAATAATAGTTTTTGAATTATAAATATACTACCTATAAAAATATTGGGTATTGACATTGTGGTGGTTGTATAGTAAAATTATGTTAGATTTATATATGCTAGTTGGTGGAACGATTAAGCAAAAATAATATTTTCAGGGGATAATTTATGGGTGAAAATTCAATAAAGAAGCTTAACGCTAAGTACAAAGATTTAGTAGGTGAAGCTGCATACGACAACCGTAATGTAACTATCAAGAACATTACAAAAGACTATTCTGGCAAGTTTGATACTCTACAAGTATGTTTTATATCAGACTTACATATTGGCTCTTCTGACTTCGATATCAAAGGATTACTAGAAACTTTGAAATATGCAGAAAGTCAAGAGAACGCAGTTATTTTCTTCCTAGGAGACTCTCAAAATACTGCAATTATTGGTAGCAAATCTGATGCTTACCAAGATATTTTAGGCCCAAATCAACAATTGGATATATTCGCAAATATCCTTAAAATTGCTAGAGGCGACAAAGAATTATCTACAGTACTTCAAAGACTTAATGATACTGGCAAAATTGTAGTTCTACATAGCGGTAATCACGAAGAAAGAATTACCAAGGCAGTAGGAATTAATACTACAGAAATCGCCGCTAATATTGCTGGTGTTGAAGATGTTTTTGCTCAATTCTACGCAAATACCGAACTTCTTCTTCGTCAAGAAGGGGCCAAAGATGGCAAATTTAGATTTGGAATAGTTTCTCATCACGGAACAGGAATTAGCAACATTGATGGCACATTTAGACTTCTTAAGACAATATCTAATCCTGATATGTGTGTAATTGGCCATACTCACGCTTTCTCTATGAAGACAGAGAGAACTATTCGTAGAGATGACCAAGACCAAGTTTATCACGATATTACTTGTATTACTTTGCCATCTAGTGGTGGTGGTACTTATGGTGCTGGTATGGCACTTCCTGACACACACAAACAATCTGCTGTATGGATTGCTGTTAGTTCTCAGCCTAATCCTTATGCAGGTAAAACTAGTCCTACAGGAGTTAAATACCCTGAATTTATACCAACAATTGCTTTCTTTAATCCAAGCAATACTCCAAATAATCGTAACAAAATCAATCGTCATAGACAAGCAGTAAGCGTAATAAATAGAGAATATAAGAAAGAAGATGATGACCTACTAAAACAAGCTGATGATTTCCTTGCTTATATTGCTAAAACTTACGAAAAGACTGGTAAGAAAATTGCTAGTAGAATTACTGAGAAACCAATAACTTTAAGCCCAGAAGAAGAGGTTAGTTATATGGAATACCTTAACAAAATTGCTGGAAGACAAGCAGGTTCAGATGAACTAATAGATGATGCTTCAAGCAGTGAAATGTTAGAGGATTAAGAGGTGGAATATGAGTGAAAAGTTAGATGAATTAGATGACAAAATTGATTTTGATAGAATTATTAAACACGGTGATGATATCAGAAAAAGAATTCTAGATACAGCTGAAGTTGACCCAAGCAAAATTGCGAGAAGTTCTTTTGGTTACAGAATTGATAATGATAATATCGGACTTAATGAAATTAGTAATGTAGATATGGGCTACGCTTGTACTTCAATTGGTCTAGATGGTAGTCATTTATCTAAAAGAAATCCATACCTTTTGGAACTAGAACATAATGTTAGACTTATGGAAGAGAGCAAAAATAGTATGGTTATCCTAAATGGAGAATTATTCACCTTTATACCTAAGTCAAGAAGTGGTGAATTATTATCATATAATGACCAAATTGCATATTTCTATTCTTTACTAAAAGACTTGGCTAAACAAAACAAAATTATGGCTATTGTTAGAGGTAAGGAAGAGCATAGAATTCTTAAGAACCAAAGAATTGATGTACTAGATGTATTACAAGAAGCATTAGGCCTTCAAGGTAAGGTATGTAATGATGCCTTTATTAATGTAACTCTTACAGATGATTTAGTTGGTGATGCTGATGTAGGTATTAGAACTATCAACTGGAATAATACCGCTACAACAGCCGCATATCTTGGTCGTAAGATGGAAGATAGAGCGGTTAGAAAAGGTGGCGCAGACATTTATTTAGGTCGTTCTACAATGAATTTCTTTAAGGTTGTTGATACTGGAGAGAGCAAAGATGGTGCTAGTCAAAAACACCCAATCTATTTGATTTCTCCTGGACCATATACAAGATTCAAAGGTGCAACTATGGCTGGTGCTGAGTATAACTCAATCAAAGATAGTGAATTAGCACCAAATAATTTCTGGTACAAAGTATCTGTTGTTCCTAATCCAGATGCAAGACCAGGTCAAAGACCTTATACTGTAAAAGTATGTCCAGTTAATTATTCAGCTCATCAAATTGTATTCCAAGGAACTGATGAAATTACAGATAATATTATGAACCAATTAGGCTCTCGTTCAGATAGTTATATTGAGTATCTTCTATCTAGATATCCAGAAGTGATGGGTGAGCATAAAGAAAGTGTAAGAAAATTACTTAGAGAAACTTTACTTGCAAATAAGCCTATTGTAGAAGAGAATAAGAGAATTAAAGAGTTTAGACAATATCTAAAAACAGGAGTTGTTCCAACTCAACCATCAAGCATTATTACTGAAGTTGGACAACCTCAAAATCCTAGTAATGATGATGAATTGGTAATGCAAAAAGGTTAATAATAAAAAAACAAGATGGAAATAAACCATCTTGTTTTTGTTTTTTATATTAAATTAGAAGTCTCTCTTTTGGAATACAGAGTATGAAATCACTAAGAATACTAAGCAGTAAGCACAAGACATACCGAAACTATACCAGAATGTCATAGTTGTTTCAATACCTGTAATAAGTAGTGATTGTATTAGTCCTGCAAAGCCTGTAGTACCCTCAATTATCGAAGCGAAAGAGTTACCGAAGAACTTAAATAAATGCAGGTTCATACCTGGTAATAATGTGTACCAGAATGCTCCGCCAAAGATAATATTAAGAGCATAGTTAAGTATCAATAATACAAGAGAGCAGGAGATTGATGCTGCGAAGTTTTTGCATAGAATTGAAATCATAAGTGCAAGTAATACAAAGAATATAACATCAAATGTAAGTGAAATTATATTGATTAGCATTAATAGTAGTGGTGAGATTTCAAATGGAGCACCAGAGTTAAATACAGCTAGTACATTAGTTGTTGCTGGTCCATATAAGAAATATCCACCAATGAATGTAATAACACTAGAGAAGAACATAAATGTGATTACAAAGAATATTGTTGCAAGTAACTTAGCAGTAATAATTTTTGACCTTTTGAATGGTCTAACAAGTAATAGTTTAATTGTACCGCTTTCTGTTTCGCCTGTGATTAAGTTACAAACTAGCATCATAGAGAATACTATTAGAATTAGGGTACATAATTCAAGAGTGAAATACATATAGTCATATACATTTGTTTTTGTACCTGAATTTTGATTGTAAGCAAATTGATTTAGATATGAGTTACTATAGGTATTATTTTGAATATAGTAGTCATTAATAGTGATGGCCTCTCTAGTTTGATATTTGTTGAATTCATCAAAGTTATGGCCATAGAATTTGGTATATACAGAAGTGTCGTATTTATCAGCAATAGATAGTAATACTTTGTCTAATATAATGCCATTATAAGCCTTAGATAGTAGGCTATAATCAGTAATTGACTTAGATATATTAGTAATTGATTCATCTGTACTAAGTTCTTTAATAGATGCTAAAATTGTTTCTTTGTTGGTGTTAACTTTGGTTTGAAGAGCTTTGTATTCGTTAACATCACTAATAGTCATCTTAGTTTGAATAATATAAGAACTATCGGTAGAAGTGCTATCTTGAGTAGCAATATTTAAAGCACCATCTAACTTAATATTACTAAGAGAAGCTTTAATTTCTGTATATTTGTCAAGATTGTTTTCGTACATTGGAGAAATTGTTAATTCAACAATTGACTCTTCAATTCTACTTTTTAAGTCCTCGTATACTGTCTTGTCCATAATAATAACAGGGAACTCATAATCAATTAATGTTTCTAAATAATCATCAAGGGTGTTAAGTAATTGAAGCATATTGTTTTTCATTGCTTTTAACAATGCGATATCGCTTCTTCCACTAGCTGTAGAGAAGGTAGCAAAGAAATCATTATATTGATTTGCAAAGCCTTTAATTGAGGTGTAAATGAAGTTAATTCCATTGTTAAGAACTTTGTTTAGTTCTGCTTCGTAATTATTATTTACATAAGTTTCTGCAACAACTTTTGAATTGTATTTACTAGCATCTGCTAAGTATGTTTGTAACATAATTAGTTTTTCACAACCTTTAGTTGTATAGTAGTTTGTTGGAACGCTCTTTAATTCATTACTACTTTTATCTTCAATGGTGTAAGTATAATCTTTTAGAATAGGTCCAGTAATTTTTGTATATTCTTTTACGCTATCTAAACTCTTATAAGCATTTAAGAAATTGTTAACATCTTTCAATGCTTCTTCTCTATAATTATCTTTTGTTTCTGTTAGGTTATCAGCAACAAGTAGATTCATTGTTTCGATAACATTATTATAATAGTTAGAAAGTAGGTTAGCGTTAGCATTAACAGCATCAAAATATGAAATAATAGAATCTGTATTACTATATACTTCATCAAAAGTAGCTTTAGAATTTAAGTTAATAGGATTATTGAAGTAGTTATAGTATTCTTCAGAATTAGTAGCTTCGGTATATTCAATTGTAGGGTTAACAAGTTCTGCAGGTTTAAAAATTGTAATCGAAACAAGCATTGTTACAACCAAAAGAACAGCCATAATAAATATACTTGGTCGTTTAAAAATTTTCTTAAATTCAGCCTTTGTTAATTTAAAGGTACTTGTCATTTTAATACTCCTTGATTTTAAAGGATACTTGTTTTTCCTTGCATTTTGTTATTGATTATTTCTAAGAATATTTGCTCTAAAGACTTGGATACAATTTCTATTCCAAATATAGATACTCCGTGTCCTAGAAGCTTCTGCGTTATATCAGTAACTTTATCTTCAGTGGTGTAGGCGAGAACTCTATTTCCTGCAATATCACATTTAATTTGCATTTCGTTAACTAGTACTTTACCAGCGAAGTTAGGATAGTCAACTTTAATTTGAATTCTCTTATTGCCTTCAATACTTTCTCTAAGGCTAGTAATTGAACGAATTTCAAGTAATTGTCCATTATTAATAATACCGATAGTGTCGCATATTTGTTCCATATCTGATAGCATATGTGAAGAAATAAGAATTCCAATTTTGTATTCTCTAGCAAGAGTTCTTAAAAAGTCTCTCATTTCTTTTACACCATTGGGGTCAAGTCCACTTAAAGGTTCGTCCAAGATTAGTAATTTAGGAGAGTGAAGAAGTGCTTGAGCAATTCCAAGTCTTTGCTTCATACCTAAAGAATAAGTTTTAAGTTTGTCGCCTAATCTTTGTTCTAGACCAACAACTCTAGCAAACTTAACGATATCTTTTTTAGATATGTTTTTATACAAACTAGCATAGTATTTTAAGTTGTCCATACCTGTCATATTAGGGTACATTAACGGATTTTCGATTAATGCTCCAACATATCTAAGCGCTTTCTCAGAATCTTTAGGCATTGTATAGTTACAAACTCTGATACTACCTTTGGTAATGCTTGTAAGACCACATATCATCTTCATAGTTGTTGTTTTACCAGCACCATTAGGTCCTAAGAAACCAAATATTTCTCCTTCCTTTATGGTGAAAGACACATTATTTACAGCAACTCTATTACCAAATGTTTTTGTAACATTCGATACATCTAATACAACTTTGCTCAAAGTGAATTCTCCTTTTAAATCATTTAATGATTATAGTAATAAGATGAAACTTTACTTAATATATATTAATTAAATCAGTAGTACTTTGCTGAGGTGGTAATGATTAAGAAAGTTTTATCAATTGTTTTAAATTTATTTTTGTTAATTTGTAGCAGTTCTTGTTTTATATTTATGGACTTTAATAATATTAGTAGGGCTGTATCAATATTTTTAACTCTTCTTCCAGAACTATTAATATTATTAACCATAGTGTTTAATTGGTTACATTTAAAAATCCTCAAGAAACTAGCATATTGTAGTTATGTAATAACTTGCATTTGTTTGATTGGGTATTCTGTATTATATTACTTTGATATTCTCAGTATTTTTAGTAATGTATATACTCTAAAAGAATATATATTATCAACTAGAGAGAAGGGCGTAATTATATACATCTTAATACAGTTATTACAAGTAGTGTTTTTACCAATTCCAGCATCAGTTATATGTATAGTCGGCAGTCTAATATATGGTCCATTATTAGGTGGAATATATTGTACAATTGGAGTTCTTTTAGGTTCTTTTATATCATTCTTTACTGGCAAAATTTTTGGATACAAGTTAGTATCTTGGATTGTTGGAAAAGATAATGTTGACAAATACACAGAACTTATTAGAAAGCGTGGTGAATTCTTTTTAGGACTTGCATTTTTGCTTCCTATGTTTCCAGATGATATACTATGTTTTATTGCAGGAATAACTAAAATAAGCACAAAGAAGTTCTTTTGGGTAACTCTTATCACAAGACCAATAGGAGTGATATGTATGGCTTATTTCGGTAGTGGTAAAATTATACCATTTAATAATTGGGGAATATTTGTTTGGCTTGGTATTCTTGTACTTGTGATAGTCTTTACAATAATTATGTATAAATGGCAAGACAAAATACAAGATTTTATACTAACAAAAGTATTCCAAAAGAAATTAAAATCTAAATCTAGATTAAACGAGAATTAATCGTAAAAAGATTTATTTTTTAGAAGTAGTGAGTAAACTAATGGGCCAATAATAAAGTTAAATACTAGTACAATTGGTAATATTAGTTTAACAGCAAAATAATTGAAGTTATCAATCTCAAATCCAGATAAAGCATTGATGCAGTAGATTAAGATTGAGCCAACTAAGAATGTTAAGATACCAAACCAAATAGAATACTTTAGTTTAAAGTTATTGGCTTTATGTGAGTTGGAATTAATGAAGAACGGCAACATATATACTAATGCAAATATTCCAACTAATACATAAGAAACAATAAATAATACCTTGTCATTAGGCTGAATTAATTCAAGTTTTCTAAACACAAGTAATAGTGTAGTAACTTCTGCAATCATAATGATTGACATAATTATACCTAAGAATAATTTTAGTTTGTTATTAAGTAGATAAGTTTTGTCTACAAGAACAGCTTGTGTAACATTATCATATCTTGTCATTTTAACAGGAGTTGGTGGGGCAGTGTAAGTATTGATTTCTTCGATATACTCGCTGTTATTAGGTTTTGTTTCAAAAGTTTCTTCTTCCTCAAATGCTATAAAGGCATCTTCAATATCTTCTTCAAACTCTTCCTCAATAATTGGTTGAGGTGTTGGTTGTTGGGGAGCGGTGTTCCACTTATCCTCATCTACATAGTTGAACATATTATTGGTCTTAGGAGTATTGTCTTCTAATATTTCTTCCTCAGCATCATCAATAAATACATTACTACTCTCGATAACTGCATTTAGTTTGCCTCTATAATCAATTGTAGGGGTAGGTTTCTTTTCTTCAACAACTGGTTCTGGCTTTGGCACAGGTGCAGTAACAGGTTTCATTTTTGACATAGTAAGAAGATTAAATTTAGCAACAAAGTTTTCGTTTCTTTGTCTCTTTTCTTCTTCTGTTTCTACAACAGTTGTTTGTTGTTTTTGTGAGTTCTCTTTAGGCGTAGTGTAAGTGGCATAACCGAAAACATCATTAGATTGATTATGTCTTTTGATTACATTATCAATAATAATTTCAGGTTTTCTTTTAACGGGAACATAATCTTCATCTCTAAGTTTATAAATTCCATCGCTATCAAGAATGATTTTCTTCTCTTTCTTAGGTTTTTTGAAGTGTAGTTTTTTGATATTATTATCGATATATTTTTTGTTATATAGTTTTGCACTATGTCTTAGATTGTTAACTTTCTCTTTGTATAGAGTTTCATAATCTTCTTCAACTTCTTGTTTTGTGTATGTTTCTTGAGTATTATCTTGTTGTATTGGCTCTTCTATTACAAAGTTATTATTTGTTTGAGTTGGTTCTGGTGCTCTTGCAATCATTTGCTCAATTGGGGTAGTGGTATGGAATTGATGGTCTGCAATAATTGGCTCAGAAACTGTTTCTTCTTGAATTTCGAAATTGGCAATTTCAGGGATTTCGTCTTCGCTAATTTCTTGAGCAATCATAGTTTCATCTGATTCATCTTCTTCTGTAAAGATTTCTTCTTCAGTATCGTTATTAGCAGTGGTGTTATCAGATGGTGCAGATAATTGAATATTGTTTTCTTCTAAAATCTCTTCAATATCTTCTTCCTCTTCAACATCAGTCTCTTTAAGAACGACACGCTTATAATATTCAAGACCTTCATCAGTTAGGTGGTAATAGTGTCTTCTTCCACCAATATCGCTATCACCCCAATAAGATGATACGAATTTCTTTTCTTCAAATCTTGTCAAACTACTATATAGGCTTGGTTGTTTAAGAACAATCTTACCCTCAGAATATTCTTCAACCTCTTTAATAATCTCATAACCATACTTGTCGCCATTAACAAGAGTTCTAAGAATTATATTATTGACTGAGCCTCTAGAAGCAACTTTTTTTCTCTTTTTTCTAGCCATAAGCAAACTCCATAAACCTAATACAATTGATTTTTATATTTAAACCACAACTCAAAAATTTAGAAATAATTTGTTATTACATATTATATATAAAATACTATATCATATATATATTATAAAATAATACAAATTTAGTCAAATAAATTACTATGCGAGTTATTAAATTATCTCTAAAAACTTGAAGATAATTTGTAAAAAAAATTCTAATTTGATATACTATGCTATAGATAAAAATAAGAGGTATTTATGATAGTTCCAGACAAGATAATTAGAAGCCATAGAAGAAGTATGGCTATAATTATATCTGATAAAGGCGAGTTGGTAGTTAGAGCGCCTATGAGACTTAGTTATGATAAGATTTATTCATTCATTAAAGAAAAAGAAAAGTGGATAGTTACAAAACAAAAAGAGGTCGAAAATAAAAAACTCATTAATAAAGATATTATAACCAATAAGAATGTTTTATTCTTGGGAAGCAAATATGAAATCAAGTATCTTGATGGAATTAAGAAAATAGAACTATCAGAAAAGGAAATATTAATACCTACTACCTATAAAGATGTATCACCTAAACTTAAACAGTGGTATACAAAACACGCAAAGAAAATTTTAACTGAGAGATTGGAGTTCTTTGCTAATGTAATGCAGATAGATTATGCTAGTATAAATATATGTAATAGCAAATCCAAATGGGGTAGTTGTGATAGTAATAGAAATATTAAACTAAATTTTAGATTAATAATGCTACCACACAAAACACTTGACTATGTTATAGTTCACGAGTTATCACATATACTAGAGATGAACCACTCAAAAGAGTTCTATAAGATTGTATCAACAATAATGCCTACTTATAAATTGCATCAAAAAATTTTAAAAGAGAACAACTACTTGCTAGGGTTGTATAGGTAATACTCAAAATATAAGTAGTGTATCACTATATATACTTTTAATTTTGAAATATTTATTATCTGTATAAAAATCTTCCAAACTAATACTTATAACTCAATGGTGAGGGGTAATAAGATTTTGTAATAACACACTTATATTCAGGTGTGTTTTTTCTTTGATTTTGATTTGTAATATATAATGGGGTAGAGAAAATAAAGACATAATAGCTTTTGAATTTTTAATTCTAACATATGTTTTTAGACCAAATTTGCTTTATTTTTTAATAGTTTTATATGATAAAACTATTCGCAAAACTGTACACTGGTTTTTCGAATAAGTTTTAAAGGTGCACATTTAATGTTGTTTGAAAAATGGTGTGTTTTGCGATTAGTTATCTCCTAATTAAAATTAGAGAGGTAATTTTTTTTATGAAAGAACTAAAAATTAAAAAGAAAGTCTTTGAAAAAGATGGTGAGAAAGTAGAGTATTATGAGTTATCAACTATTATTGATAGCCAAAAGATTTCTCTACAAGTTAAGGAAGAGGACAAAAAATTATTTAGATATTTGTTAAAATTCCATAAATTTGATGAAGAAGGAGGTATGATTGATTAATGGGTGATATTGTCTCTAAAATTTTTACAGGTTTTACACAAACTATCACAAATTTAGCAAGTGGTGTTAAAGA
>JAZLDP010000064.1:0-2846 GCA_045614835.1 Clostridia bacterium
CCTACATAGACTATAAAGCCTATGGCAGAGATGCGAGGTTGGAAAGCAACCTAACCTACACTTCATATGGTTGCCTTTTTGACAACCGATGAAAAAAACTTTTGCAAAAGGTCTTTTAGAAGAACCAGAAGCATAGAAGAAAAAACGATAATATGTTATCGTATATATGTAAGACAAAAACAAGTGTCATAAAACGAAAATTAACAAAGGAGGATATAAATTATGACAACAACTACTTTTACTGATAATAGAACTACTACCAATACACAGGAAACCACTACGGTCATTTCTTCAAAGGATACATTTATCTTCGCAAGTGAGGTCAGCGAAAGGCTTTCTGTTTCCAGAGCCTACGGTTACCGCATTGTTAAGAAGTTAAACGAAGAACTGAAAGAACAAGGATATATGACTATTGACGGTCGTACAAGCAGAAGATATTTCGATGAGAAATTCTACCTGAAGATGTGGTAATTATAGAAAGGTTGGTTAATTATGAGTAATTTCAAGAGTACAGTTAATAAGTACGGCGATAACAAATATCGTGTAGATTTTAGTTACATTTCCCCAGACGGAAAGAGACACCGCACCTGCAAGAGAGGTTTTGCTCGTCAAAAAGATGCGGTTCTCTGGCAGAGAGAGGAAATGCCAAAGGTAATTAAGCAGTTAGAACAAGTCGAGATTCTAGACGAAAACTTGACTATGGGCGAACTCATTGCGGAGTATATGGAATATTCCTCTGCTCGTAGGCGTGTTACCACTTGTGGAACAAAGGGACATATCGTTGACAAAAAGATACTCCCTTATTTTAAGGACAAGCGTGTATTCAAGGTTACGCCTTGGGAGATTGAGAAGTGGCAAAACGAACTTCTCAAATCCACTACATCTACTGGCGAAAAGTATTCCGATACATATATTCGTACTATTCGTAGTCAATTAACTGCTATTTTCAACTATGCTGTGCGTTTGCATAATCTTCCCTCAAATCCTATGGATAAGGTGGAAATGATAGGCAAAAAGCGTTCCAACAAGGAAAGACCGTACTGGACTGCTGAACAATACAAACTTTTTAGAGACCAGATAGCAGACAAGCCTATGTATTATTACGCATTTGAGGTGCTTTTCTGGTGTGGATTGAGACTTGGGGAAATGTTAGCTATAACCCCCAAAGCGTTGGATTTAGAGAACCAAACGCTAAAAGTCCATAAATCACTTCAGCGTATCGGTGGAGAAGATGTTTATACACCGCCTAAAACTGATAGCAGTTATAGAACTGTTCATCTTCCTAAATACTTGGCTGACGAATTAAAAGAATATATCGAAAGCCTGTACAAAGTAGGAGAAAATGACCGTATTTTCCCACTCACTAAATCTGGATTACACCACGTTTTAGAAACTGGCTGTAAAGAGTGCGGTCTTGATAAAATCCCTATTCATTCGCTTCGCCATAGCCACATTTCTATGCTCTCAAATATGAATGTTCCATATATTTCTATTCAAGAGAGAGTCGGTCATTCAAAAAGGAGCATAACCGACATTTACTCCCACGTCTATGAAAGTAGCGGTAAAGAAGTAGCAGAAATGATTAACAAGATTATGGAGGAAATGGCAGATGTCAGCAAAGAATCTGGACAGCAAACAACGGTGGCGTAGTGTGAGCGTTGGTTTTAGAGTATCACCTCAAGAGGCATACCATATTGATATGTTGGTAAAGACTTCTGGGCTTACAAAGCAGGAGTACATAATCAAACGCTTGATGTGTGAGGACATCACTATTCACCCTAATAGTCGTATTCTAAAAATCCTCTGTCAGTATCTAACGGAACTGACAGAGGAACTGAAAAAAGTTGAACACATAGGGCAGGAAGATGATGTACTCGAAAACATTACATATTTGGTTGAACTGATTGCGAAGATGAAAGACTAAACCTTGATACCGATAAAAAATGCTCTGCCATAAAAGCAGGGCATTTTTACTAATTAATAACAAGAATGTTTATAGCACGATATATAAACGGCACATACATAAAAAACAGGCTTAATCTTTCCCAAAGTCCCTCGTAAGTAAATATAGTTTCTTTGAACTTATCTTTATCTCCCAAAACAAAAAACACAAAAAACAAAACAGCATTAACAAATGATATGAAATAAATGATTCCCTCTATTAAACTGGAGTTTATAAAAGCAACTACGCTTTGAAGCAGAGGAAAAAATAACAATGTCATAAATCCTATTGCTGAACCAATACCGTGTATTTTTGAAGCAATATTAACAGTGCTTTTCGATTCATTTACGCTGAATAAGCCAGACAACACCCCTGCCCCCACAGCAAAGGTAGCAATCGAGATAAAAGTCAATATTGCTAAAACACTTGATATAGCATATATTTCCTCAAAAAATAAAAATGAAGTTATTAACAAAAAGATACCCAACCAAACAAGCCAAGTGTTATAAACATTTCTTACTGGACTTTCAGGACACCCCAAAACACTCATAACCATTGTTTTGCTATTATATTTTTTATAAAAGTGTTTCAGTATAAAGGGTAACAGGAACTCTCCTATTATTGTTATACACAAAAATATATTGAAGATTTTACTATAAATCAAACCATTCATTATAAATATCCTTTCGGTCGTGGGAACTCTGTTTTTATACAAAAAGGAAACCCACAACAGATACAAATCTGCTGTGGGTTCAAGTCCTAAATCATTTTCTTTTCAGCAGAGCATTTTAATTGCTTCTGTTCAAAATAGGAGTGTTGTCAAAGTGTTGTCAAAACACCTTGTACACTGCCAAAAACCCAGTAAAATAAGGCTTTTTCGAGGGTTTTGGATTATTCCCACTCT
>JAZLDP010000065.1:0-1682 GCA_045614835.1 Clostridia bacterium
TTATTTCTCAAATCAGGGAGGTCTATTATGTTTTATCTATTCTTTTTCTTAAGTATCACCCTTACTCTTGGAGCATATTTTGTCTGTAAATATGCACTTAAAATCAATTCAGAAAAGTTCAATAATGTCATATCCAAAACATTAAAAATCTCAGTAATAGTATACTGTGCATTGTCCTTACTTAGTATATTGTTACCTAATTCAATGTTGTTATGTTATTCACAAGAAGAACTAGGCACAAATCCAGTTTCGACTGGACTAGTAATTGTCGAATGGTTATCAAAGGTTGCATTCATTGTGCTTCCGTTGGCTATCTTCACAAAGAACAAAACAATTCGTAATATAGCAATTTACTTCTCTACAATCATAACACTTACACAAATTATTATGTATCCTATGTACTTAGATTGCTTTACTTCAGAAATCGGTAGAGGTCTAAACTCAATCTCAGTACTAAGCGCAGGATTTAAGGAGTTTTTGCGCAACCCTATCTTCCGTAGTTTTGTTATCGGAATTATATGGTTACTTGAACTATGCATACCAGTTATATTAGCAGTACAAGAAAAACATATTTTTGAATTCAAGAACAAAAAGGCTTATGGATATTTCTTTATGTCTCTTGCACTAATTATCTTATCGGTAATGCCTATATATATCCCACAACATTTCTTTGGATATACTAATCTAATATTTGAAGCGTGGTCTTTGCCTCATATACTTTGGCTAATAAGTGTAATTGCTGAAATAGTAATTATCTACTTCGCACTACGAAAAAAAGACACCTCTATCAAGATGCTTGTTTTGTATGTTCTTGCTTTAAGTCTACTTATACAATACAATCAAATGTTCGGTGCAATTAGCCTTAATATCGCAAGACTACCTTTCCAATTATGCAATATTGGTTCTTACCTTATCCTAGTTGCACTAATAACCAAATCTAAGAAAATATTCGACTTCACAGTAATCGTTAATGTTGTTGGAGTAATATTTGCCCTAGCAGTTCCTGACCTAGATGGCGAAGGACTATTCTATCTATACAATATGCACTTCATACTTGAACACACTAATGTTCTTGTCGTTCCAATACTTGCCTTACTTCTTAATATTTTCCCAAGACTTGATAAGAAGTCATTCAAACACTTCTTTATTGGTTTCTCAATTTATTTTGTTGCAATGTTAATCCTAGGAACACTATTCAATGGTATTGCTAATCATACTGGCAATGACTTCTATTCAGCTAATTACTTATTTATGTTTGACCAAGAAACCGCTAGCGAGTTAGTACCATTCTTTGGAAAATTATTTGAAACAAAAATCAATATTGGAGCAATTACAATCTATCCTGTTATTCAACCAATAGTTTATGTTGTATTCAATTTAATTTGTTGTGCAATATTTGGAATTATTCAACTTATATATTTTACAAAAGACAAATTAATTAAAAAAGAAAACACTTCTACCACCATAGAAAGTGAAGAAACAAAAGAAACCGAGCAACCTAAAACAACAAAGAAAACAAAGAAGTCTCAAAAATAATACAGAACAATAAGAGGAAAGACCATAATACCTTTCCTCTTTTTTATGCTCCACAAATAACATAAAACACCAACAAATACTTTATAAACAAAATAATTATCCCAATTTCGTTTGTTATTTTGATGTTTATCTATTAAACTATTATA
>JAZLDP010000066.1:0-5286 GCA_045614835.1 Clostridia bacterium
GATAAAGATATGGTTAAATTCTCAGTTGAAAGTGAAGAAAAACACCTTGTTAGAGGCCTTGTAATGGCAGCAAATCTTCTTATTTATCGTAGGACAAGTGATGGTTTCGAATATTACATAGAATATTCTCCAGAAACTATCAGGATAATGGCTGAAAAGTACCTTAAAGATGGTTTCCAAAATAATGTTGATACAAACCATAATTTTTCACTTGTAGAAGGTGTAAATATGGTTCAATTCTTCATTAAGGATGCTGAAAATGGTATTAATCCTAAGGGATTTGAAGAATACGCTGATGGTTCTTTATTCGCTGAATTCAAAATTCATAATGATGAAATATGGAATGAAATAAAGGAAGGCACTTTCAAAGGTTTCTCACTTGCAGGTGTATTTGACCCAGTAAAAACATTCTCTTCACAAGAAAATGATGAATTTGATGAAGTTTTAAATCTAATAGAAAAAATAACAAAGAAAATTACAAAATAATTATGAGCAAATTAAAAGAAATCAAATTGGCATTACAAAGAATGTTAATGCAATTCGGTCAGGTAAGCACAGATAAGGGACTTATTTATTGGCAGTCAGAAGGTGAGCTTCCTGAGATTGGGGAGCAAATCTTCAAGATTGATGAAGAAGGTAATGAGATTGTTCCTGAAGATGGTGAATACAAGCTTGATAACGGAAACATTATCGTTATTGCCGATGGTAAGGTAGCTGATATCATTCTTTCAATTGAAGAACCTGCTGAAGAGCCAGTAGAAGAGCCTGTTGAAGAACAAATTGAAAATGATGGTGATGGTGAACCTGCTGATGGTGGTGAAGATGGTAACGAACCTGCTGAAGAGCCTTCAGATGAACCTGCTGAAGAACCAGCTGAGCCTGAAGATAATCCTGCTGAGGGTGAAATAATTGATGAAAAAGACAGGAGAATCAAGGAACTTGAAGATAAAATCAAGGAGCTTGAAGAGGAAGTTGCAAGACTTGAAGAGGAAAATGGCGCTCTTAAAGAAAAAATCGAAGAACTTGAATCAAAACCTGCTGCTGAGCCAGCAAGTGAAGCATTCAAAAAGGTTAATAAAATTGAAAAAACTGGCAACGCAAAATTAGATAAATTAAATAGAATTTTGAATTCAGAATTTTAATAGGTGCCCAGATTTAATCAATTATATATTTATCAGAAAAAATACGAAATAATAATAATTAAAAAAATAAAGAAAACTATGGCTTATACAGTTAGTGGGCTTACTACTTATGTAGATGTTAATAAAGATGCCCTTATTAAATCAGTTGTTTTAGGTGCTGAGGCTGGTGATACAATCCCTAATCTTGCAAAGCAACTTGGTGTTAAGACCAAAGAAAGACTTAACTATTTAGATGTTGACCCAACTCTTCAAAGTGGTCAGGGTTGCGGTTTCTCTGCACAGGGTTCAACACAATTCTCAGAAAGAGAAATTTCAACAGCAGAATTCAAGGTAAATGATAGCTGGTGTCCAGATGACCTTTTATCAAAATTTGCTGAATATATGGTTAAATTCGGTGCTAACGCTAATGCTGAGGATGGTATGCCTTTCGAGCGTGAAATTCTTGGTGAAATCATTAGAAAGATTAACCAGAAGATGGAGAAGCAAGTATGGCAGGGTGACAAGTCAGGTTCAGACCTTATTGACGGTTTCTTGACACAGGCTCTTGGTGCAGATAGCGCATCAACAGTAGCTGTTTCTTACACAGCAGCAACTTCTGCTATTTCTCTTTATGAGGCAGTAAAGGCTGTTATTATGAAAGTTCCTGAGGAAATCCTTGAAGATGCAGTTGTATTCGTTTCTCCTGCTATTTTCCGTTCTCTTTGCTTCGAGCTTTCAGAGAAAAATATGTACCACTTCAAGAGTGGCGAAAATGGTGAGAAGATTGAAGATTCTGATATCGTTTTCCCTGGTACTTCAGTAAGAGTACACAAGACCTATGGTCTTTCAGGTGACAAGACACACATCTATGCATCATCATACAAGAATATGGTATATGGTGCTGACCTTATGAATGATAAGGAAGAAGCAAGACTTTGGTTCTCAGATGATGATGATGTTTACAAACTCAAAATCAAATGGAACGCTGGTGTAAAGACTCTTTATCCAGATGATGTTGTTGTTCTTACCTCAACAAATAACCTTGTTTAATTGACGAAAAGTGGGGTTAGACAATAGGGTTTAACCCCTTTATGACAAGAATAATAAGAAAAAAAAACATAAACATAATTATGGCATATTGTACAGTAACTCTTTCTGGCCTTTCTATGGATTGCAATACTAATGTTGGTGGTATTAGAGCTGCATATATCACAAGTTTTGATGAAGGTATCTTCACATCAGCTTCTGGTGCTGTAACAGGTGTTAGCTCTGCTGCAACTTGGTATCAATACAACTTCAAGAAAGATACAGGAAATTTCACTTCAACTCTTAATGTTGATGCTGCAAATGGTGTGAACTATGTCTCAACAGAAATCAATCTTGCTTTTGCAAGAATGGAAACCGCAAAGCGTGTTGAAATGGCTGCTTTAGCACTTGGTGAATTAGCAGTTATTATCAAGGATTCTAACGGAAAATATTGGGCATTTGGTGTGGAGGAAAGTGTTGTTGCTAGTGCAGGTTCTGGTGAAACAGGTACTGCTCGTGGTGATGCAAACCAATACACAATCACACTTGTTGATAATGCTTCTTCATTCCCTATGGAATTGACAGATGACGCTATCACAGCTTTCAAAGCACACATTAGTGCTTAATCAAATTAAAGATATAGATTAAGGCGATGCAATAAGCACCGCCTTTTTTTATTGGAAAACCGAAATGGTATAAAAATATATTTTATTAAAACTCTTATAGGTATGATTTATTTAGAAAATAGTTCAAGCATACAGGATATCTTTATACCAAGACAAGATGTGAAGAAAGATGCTGTATCAAAGTATGTTACAGAAAATGAATTGAATGATGTAATTGCTAATGAAACAGCAAGAACTGAGGAAGTTTATCAAAAAATTGCTGATATGACAGCCTATACCCCAACTTCTGGTTTTGCAACAATTAATGGTAGTGCAATCACAGAAGGTGGTAATATCGTTATCCAAGGTGGTAGTGGCTCTACAACATATTATGCAGGTGAAAACATCAATATTGATAGCGGAAATGTAATCTCTGTAACAGGTATAACTGTTCCTACAAAGACCAGCGAATTACAAAATGATAGCGGATTTATCACCACAGCAGATACTCAAAATTTTGTTGATTCTGGTGATGTAAAAACACAAATTGAAAGCTATAATTATGTAAATAGTGGTGATGTTCAAAATCAGATTGATTCAAGCATTAGCGGAAAGGCTGATTCTTCAGCCGTAACAAGCCAAATTAGCGAGGTTAAGAGTGAAATTGAGGGCGAGATACCTTCAAAGGTTTCAGAGCTTCAAAATGACCTTTATTTTGCTTCTTCAGGTGAAGTTAGTGATATGATTGATAGCGCAACAAGTGGAAAACAAGATACACTTGTTTCTGGTACTAACATCAAGACAATAAACAATCAAAGCATTTTGGGTTCTGGTAATATCGTTATCCAAGGTGGCAGCGGTGCTACTTATTCAGCAGGTACAAATATTAATATTGACGAGAATAATGTTATTTCTGTCACAGGAATTACTGTACCTACAAAACTATCTGATTTACAGAATGATGAAAATTTCGTTAATTCTGGTGATGTTGCAAGTCAAATCAATAGTGCGTTAACAGGATATTCAACAACTTCTGATGTTGAAGGAATGATTAGTGGTTTCACAACTTCTGCTGATGTTAAGACACAGATTGAAGATTATAATTACATTAATTCTGGCCAGGCTCAAACACAGATTGATAACTCTATCTCAGGTAAGGTTGATACAAGTGCTTTAACTTCATATTATACATCTGCACAGACTGATACAGCTATTGCAGATGCAGTTAGCGGAAAAGTTGATACTTCAGCTATGTCAGCCTACACACCAACTTCTGGTTTTGCAACAGTTAACGGAAGTGCTATAACAGAGGGTGGTGATATAACTATTGAAGGGACTTCATATTCAGCAGGAACAGGTATTGGAATTGAGAGCCACATTATTTCAGTAACAGGTGGCTATGAAACTGTTGTTGAATTAACTCAGGCACAATATGATGCTTTGACAGCCTATAGTGAAAATACAACATATATAATTACAGATGCATCACCTGTAGAAATGTCTGCATATACACCAACTTCTGGGTTCTCAACCATTAACGGAAGTGCTATAACGGAAGGTGGAAATATTGTTATTGAAGGAAGTTCATATAGTGCAGGTACAAATATTAATATTGATGGAAATAATGTTATTTCTGTCACAGGTATAACCGTGCCTACAAAGGTATCTGATTTATTAAATGATAGTGGGTTCATTACAAGTGGAGAAGCACAGACACAGATTGACAATTCAATTTCTGGTAAGGTTGATACAAGTGCTTTGACAAATTATTACACTTCAGCACAAACTGATACTGCAATATCAAATGCCGTTAGTGGAAAGGTTGATACTTCTGCTATGGTTTCTTACTACACATCTGCTCAGACTGATACTGCAATTTCAAATGCTACTTCAGATTTCGTGACAAGTGGAGAGGTTGAAACACAGATAACAGACAAGGGTTATATAACAGGATATACAGAAACAGACCCTATTTTCACAGGTAGTCCTGCATATGGTATTACTTCAGGTGATATTTCAAGTTGGAATGCAAAACTTGATTCAAGTGATTTAATACCATACTATACATCTGCTCAGACTGATACAGCTATATCAAATGCAACAAGTGGTTTACAGGAAACCTTGTCAGCAGGTACTAATATAGATATCACAGGTAATGTAGTTTCAGTTACTGGAATAACAGTCCCTACAAGCAACAGCGCATTTACAAATGATGCAAGATATATACCTTATACAAGCAATTCAAGTGTTGCTATAACAGGAATTAGAGTTATTTCACAAACTGACTATGATAATTTACAGAGCGTTGACGCTAACACAATTTATATTATTAAAGACTAATTAAAGGCTTAAAATTAAACTATTAAGCACCAAAATGGTATATAATAGTTTTAAATATAACCATTATAAATTTTAAATATGAGTATTAACAATATAAAGATAGGTTCAACAACCGTTCAAAAAATGTATTTTGGTGACTTCGAGATAGAGAAAGTCTATCTTGGAAGTACTGTTATATATGAAAAAAGTTCTAT
>JAZLDP010000067.1:0-9475 GCA_045614835.1 Clostridia bacterium
TTACTGCTTATATGATGTTCGCTGGTCTTATCGCTGGTGGACTTCAAGTTTACAAAGCAAGACAAAAATAATTCTTATAAATTGCATATTTGTTTATAGGATAAAAAAGACACTTAAAGGGTTTACCTTTAAGTGTCTTTATTTTGTTAAATAACTTTTGGCAAATTCGCAACCACAGTAGTTTTGTCTATAAATATTATACTTCTTGCTATTATTGATAGAGTTTAGATAGCCGTTATTCTTCTTCCAGTTGCTAGGTAGATATTCTATATTATATTCTTGGCTTAGTTTTTCTCCAGCCTCATTAATCATAACATTATTTTTATGAGGGGATACTGATAGGGTAGAAGAGAATATATCGTAGCCTAATTCTTTGGCATACTTAGCGGTGTAGTCTAGTCGAAGGGTAATGCAGTTATTGCATCTTAGACCGCCCTCTTTCTCGCTTTCTAGATTAGTTACTTTGTCTATAAATTCCTCGTGGTTATATGGAACGATAATATACTTTATATCTCTATTATATTCAGCGTTGTATTTGGCTACATAATCAACAAGTGCATCGGCTCTGCGGTTGTATTCTTCCAAAGTATCTATATTAGGGTTGTAGAATAGTAGAGTTATATCGTAGTCTTCTATTTGAGGGATTACTCCGCTGGTGCAGGGTGCACAACAAGAGTGCAGAAGTAGTTTTCTCATTGTTCGCTCTCTCTTTTTAGTTCGATATAACAATTATAACAAAGTGCTTTGTAACTCTCATCTCCGCCTAGCATTATCTCTTCGCCATCAGTTACAAGTTTGCCATCAACGAATCTTGCATTGACAGTGGCTTTCTTTCCGCAAGAGCAGACAGATTTGATTTCCATTAGGCTATCTGATATTTCAATCAGTCTTTTCGAGCCCTCGAACAGTTCGGTTTTGAAGTTGGTTAGAAGTCCATAACAGATAACTGGTATTTTGCGAGAAACCTCCTTTAGTTCGTTGACTTGGTCTTTGGTTAGGAATTGACTTTCATCTACGATAACAACACAGTTGTCTTTGAATTGATTTTTGTTGAATACGAACTTATATAGGTTCTCATCTTTGTCGACAGTATAGCATTCGCTCTCAAGTCCAATTCGGCTTCTGGTAACGACTTTGCCATCGGGGGATATATCTCTAGTATCAAGTGCTGGTTTGATAAGTAGTACTTTGAAGTCTTGTTGTTCATAATTGAACTTGCACATTAGGGCTTGTGCGGTCTTGCTACTACCCATTACTCCATACTTGAAATATAGTTTTGACATATCTGCACCTCGTATCTTTATTCTATTCCATTGTAAGAGTTTGGGGTGTTTAAGTCAAACAAAAACAGCACTTGAACTATCCAAGTGCTGTATATTTTTATAACTAAATTATTTAGCGATAATGTTAATTAGTCTATTCTTAATAACAATCACTTTAACGATTTGTCTACCATTTAGGGCTTCGTTTATGGCTTTGTCCTCACGAACTTGGCTCTCGATTTCTTCATTGGTAGCGTTAGCTGAATAGTTGTTTCTAGCAACAATCTTGTTGTTGATTTGAACAGCGTATTCGATTTCATCTTTCACAAGTTTATCCTCACTCCATACTGGCCACTTAGCATCTTTGATGCTTGGTTCGAAGTTGTTGTTTGTCCATAATTCTTCGGTTAAGTGTGGTGCAAATGGGTTAAGAAGTGTAAGTACTGTTTTGAACTCTGCGTGATTGATTTTGCCAACTTTAGTGATTTCGTTAAGAAGTATCATAAGTGCTGAGATTGCTGTATTGAATTTGATATTGTCTACATCTTGAGACACTTTCTTAATAGCGGTGTGAAGTGCTACTTCTAATTCTTTAGAGTATTCATCTCCTTCAACCAAGATATCTTGTAGGTTCTCAATTCTGTTTAAGAATTTCTTACAAGCCTTAACGCCATCATCATTCCAAGTAGCAGTCTCGAAGTAGTCTCCGATAAATGACATCCATAGTCTTAGAGCATCTGCACTGTATTCCTCAACAATTACAAGTGGGTCAACACCATTACCGGCACTCTTAGACATTTTCTTACCATCGTTACCAAGGATAATACCTTGAGAAACTCTTCTCTTAAATGGTTCGTGTACTGGGCTAACTCCGATATCATATAGGAACTTATTCCAGAATCTAGCGTATAATAGGTGTCTAGTAGTGTGTTCGTTACCGCCATTGTATAGGTCGATAGGAAGCCAATTAGCTAGAGCTTCTTTACTAGCGAACTCTTCTTTGTTATGAGCATCACAATATCTCATAAAGTACCAGCTAGAACCTGCCCAACCAGGCATAGTGTCAGTTTCTCTTCTAGCTGGTGCGCCACAACAAGGACAAGTTGTGTTTACCCATTCAGGAATAAGGCTTAGTGGGCTTTCGCCATCTTTAGTTGGTTCGTAGTTCTCTACTTTTGGAAGATTAACAGGAAGGTCTTTGTCTGGAACAGGAACCCAACCACATTTGTCACAATGAATCATTGGAATTGGTTCTCCCCAGTATCTTTGTCTAGAGAATATCCAATCTCTCATTTTGAAGTTAAGTTTCTTCTCTGCAACGCCCATTTTAACAAGTTTGTCAGTGATTGCAACTTTTGCTTCTTCAACAGTAAGACCAGTGAATTCTTCACTATTCATTAGTTTGCAACCTTTGCCTAGGTACTCGGTTTTCTCGAAAGCCTTTTCTGATACATCACCTTCGATTACTTGAATTTTGTCAATGCCATATTTATCTGCAAATTCATAGTCTCTTTGGTCGTGAGTAGGAACTGCCATAACAGCACCTGTACCATAAGAAGCAATAACGAAGTCTCCTAGGTATACAGGAACTTCCTTGCCATTAACAGGGTTAATAGCCATAATGCCTTCTAGTTTGCAACCAGACTTGTCTTTGTTCATTTGGCTTCTGTCGAATTCAGACTTTTTAGCAGTAGCTTTTCTATATGCTTCTACCTCGTCCCAGTTCTTGATTCTTGGTCTTAATTCATCAACAAGTTTGCTCTCAGGAGCAACTACCATAAATGTAATACCATAGATAGTTTCGATACAAGTAGTGAATATTGAGAACTTGCCTCCACCAACGATATTGAAGTCTACTTGAACACCTTCGCTCTTGCCAATCCAGTTGATTTGGCTAGTTTTAATGTGCTCCATAAAGTCTGTATCTTTTAGGTCATCAGCAAGTCTTTCGCCATACTCAGTCATTTTAAGTACCCATTGTGCTTTTGACTTTTGAGTAGTTTCTGCGTGACATTGACAACAAGTTCCATCTTCAACCTCTTCGTTAGCAAGTACGCCACAGTTTGGACAATAGTTAACTGTCATCTCTCTCTTCTCAGCAAGTCCGTGCTTGAAGAATTGAATAAATTGCCATTGTGTCCATTTGTAGTAGTCTGGGTCGCAAGTGTTGATAGTTCTTGACCAGTCAATACTCATACCGATTGCTTTAACTTGGCTTTGGAATGTTTTAATATTTCTCTCAACAATCTCTTGTGGTGCTTTATGTTCTCTAATAGCAGTTCTCTCAGCCTCTAGTCCATAAGCATCTGTTCCAAATGGGAACATTACATTGTATCCCTCAAGTCTTTTCTTTCTAGCATAAGCATCAATTGCTGTATAACTACGACAGTGACCTAAGTGTAAACCTTTGCCACTAGGGTAAGGGAACTCAATTAGAATATATCTATTTTCTTTGCCTTCTACTTTGTTTGGTACTTCAAATCTCTTCTCTTCTTCCCAAACCTTTTGCCATTTCTTTTCAATTTCAATGTGGTTCATAAATTTTCTCCTAAAGAAAGTTTGCAAATTTTTTCAAATTACTGTATTAGAATAGCAAATTTTCACTAATAAATCAACCTTTGCGCTAGTCTTAAATATATATTTTATATTTAAAAGTAGTCAATTGTTTGTCTACACATAAAATTTTTGTTAAAATGATATATGAAATATAATTTCGTAGAATGAAAAAATTTGTTTTGAAAAATGGATTGATATGAAAGTGAAAAGTTTGAGTTCAAAATTTCGAATAATATTGTCAGTTGCTATAATGCTTATAGGACTGGCTTTTTTGTGTGTGAATACAACTAAGAAGCAAGAGGTTTCTGCGCAGGTAGGTTATACTGTTATATTTGATTATAATACAGGTGCACTTAGTTCTAATATGCCAATGACCGCAGATATGAGAACTTCTGTAGAGAATTATTCTCTTACTAACTTCGACAATGGTTATTTAACAAACGCCGAGGTTCGTTCTCCTAGTTCGTTATTCAATTCCTATTATAGTTATCAGTGGACTTGTAATGGACAAGTAGTAGAGGATATTACAGAGTTTCAAATTATTAGAAACACAACCTTTGTAATGAAATGGACACCTAAGACTTATTATGTTAATTTCTATTTCACTAGTGACGAAATCAAATCTCAGGTTACTAACTTGGTAGAGAGAATTGAATTCACTATCGAAAGTCCTAGAATTGAACTATATGAGCCAGATATTCCACATTATCACTTTGATGGTTGGTACAACGGTTCTGTGCATTATGATTTGTTGTATCTTCCTGCTGGTTCTACTGGTACTAAGAACTTAACTGCTAGACTTACTCCTACCGAGTATTCTATCAATTATAATACTAAGGCTAAGAATGTAGACAATCCTAAGTATTATGATGTAACAGATGGTGTGATTACTCTAGCCGAGCCAAGTCAAGAAGGACATATATTCAAAGGCTGGTATACAGATAGTGATTATACTACTAAAGTAACTAGCATTGATTGTTCTATTGGTGGAGATGTTAACCTATATCCGCTATGGCAACTTGAGGTGTATAAAGTTACATATATTCTACCTAATGGGTATTCTAGACAAGTAGAAGTAGAGTATGGTAAGAAGGCTGACTTGCCTAATATCGAAAAGAGTATTTTCGAAATAATTGTTACTGATGGTAGCAGAAAGAATATTACCGAGGATACAACAATTAGGATTAAGGTTGTTAATATTTGGTATGTATATGTTATAGCCTTATTACTAATCGTTGGAATTGTTGCAACAATTGTGGTGGTTAAGAAAAAGAGAGAGTCTGTTCACGATAACTTGCGTGAGCGTTATCAATTAGCAGGTGCAGGAAGAACAAGAGCGACTGTTAGTATTATTGAGAAGAGACCAGTAACAACTAATAAAACCGCTCCTCGTACACAAACTACTAAAGCTAAGAAAACTAGTACTCCTACAAAGACTATTAATCCAAAAAATCCAGCAACAAGTATGTCAAACAAAATTACTTCGGTCCCTAGACCAAATATGAAAGAGAGAAATAAAAAATAAATAACAAAAGGAGAATTAGATGCCTACAATTAATGGCGTAGAGGTTTCTGCAAGAGAGAGTAATGTCTTTAACCATTATAGTGGAAGAAACAAGCTAAGGGTAACCCTGATTAGTGCAGGTATAGCAATTGTTGCTTTCTTGCTGGTATACTTTTTTGCTAAATCTATGATTACTTATACTCTAGCCTATGTTACATATGGTGGAACGAGTTATGGTAATGATGTTCAAACTCAAGAATATAATTTCTTAGACAAAACAATAATGCCAGAAGGTCTTCAAAAAGAAGGATATTATATCGCAGGTTTCTATACTGACAAGGACTTCAAGCACGAATTTAAGTTCGGTAGGTCAATATGGCGTAGTAGGACTATCTATATTGATTGGCAACCTGGTTATGCGGTTCAGTTGTTCTTCGTAGATGGCGAAGATACAGTAGATAGACCTGAGGCTAACAAAACAGGTATTAATGAAAATTATTTGAAGATTTATCACGAGCATTATGTTAAACCAGGTTCATCTTATGATATGCCTCTAGTATTTAACGATATAGAAGGTAATCAACACGAGGGTGAACAATTACTATGGTATGACAATGTTGAGGGTACTGGTGACCCATTTGAGACCAAAACTTTCGTGGTGGATAAAAATATTCAAATATATGGCAAGTGGTTTGATACACAAGAGAACAAGTTTGATATAGCCGCAGATGGTACACTTATGCGTTATCTTGGAGAATGTTTCAATGTCAAACTTCCTTCAACTGTACGCAGGTTCAAAAATATTGCAGACCCATCTCAATTCAAAGAAGAATATTGGGATACATCTCGTGTTTATGATGGAACCAACTATAGTGTGTTTGACAAAGTTCTATTCGAACTAGAAAGTGTGTATGTCAATGCAGAGTGTGAAGAAATCAATTCTTGTGCTTTTAGAAGTTGTGAAAATTTAAAGACAGTGGCTTTTGCGGGTAATAAAATAACAACTATCGGACAATACGCTTTCGCTGATTGTGTAAGCCTAGAGAGAATGACTTTGCCTATATCTGTAACAACTATTGGAACAAGAGCCTTCTATCGTAGCGGAATTAAGTATTTGTCTGGAACAGACAATATTGCACGAGTTGAAGATATCGCCTTTATGAATAGTCAACTAGTTGAGATAGATTTAACTAAGGCGACTTTCATAGGTTCAAGTGCTTTTGCTGGTTGTTATAAACTAAAGACTGTTATCCTAGGTGGAAGCTCAGTTGTTAGTAGTAATGTAGCAGTTGCTGACCAAAACATTTTCACTTGGTCAACCTATGTAACTATTTATGTACCAGATGCTTTGGTTAATGCATATAAGAGTACTTACCCTTGGAGTGTGTATTCTGATGTAATAACTGCTAAAGCAAGTAGTTAATCGTTTTACAAATTTAAGAAAAAAATATATAATCAATCTTTAGAGAACAATAAAATTTTAAGGAGCAAAATATGTGTAATTGCGTAAGACTTGGAACAGACGAACAAGTCAAAGAATTTGAAAATTTATTACAAGAACATAAGGGAGATAGAGGTAATATAATGGTTGTTCTTCAAAAAACTCAAGGAATATTCGGATATATTCCAGAGCAAACTTTGAAGATGATTGCCGAAACTCTAGATATGCCAGAGAGCGAGATTTATGGAATAATCACTTTCTATAGTCAATTCTCTCTAACACCTAAGGCAAAATATAATATTGATGTGTGCTTAGGAACTGCTTGTTTCGTACTTGGCGCACAAGAAGTAATGGATAAGATTTTGGCTAAACTTAATGTTAAAGTTGGACAAATGACCGCTGATGGCAAATGGATTGTTACCAGTTGTAGATGTCTTGGTTGTTGTGGTCTTGCCCCAGCAATTACAATTAATGGTGAAGTTTATGGCAAACTAAAACCAGAAGATGTAGATAAAATATTGGATAGCTTTGCTGACTAAGGAGAGAGTTATGAATAAAGTTTTAGAAGAGTTAAAACAAAAATTTCTTGCTGAAGTTAACTTCAGAAGAAATGGCGAAGTAGCAGGAGTAGACTACAAATACAATATAATGGTTTGTGGTGGTACTGGTTGTAGAAGTTGTAAGAGTAGACAAGTTCAAGACAAACTTGAAGAGATTGTTAGAGCACAAGGACTAGAGAAAGACATCAAAATCAATGGTGTTGGTTGTTTCGGTCTATGTGTTAATGGTCCTATCGTACTTATCTATCCTCAAGATGCTATGTATGAGAAAGTAACAGTTGATGACTGTGAAGAGATTATCTATAGACTTAACGAGGGAAAACTTGTAGAAAGACTTCTTCATCACGAAGCAGGTATGCCTGTTGAGAAGAAAGATGAAATCAATTTCTGTAAAAAACAAAGATATATTGCAAGAAACAATGCAGAATATATGAGCCTAGAAGATATATTAGGTGATTATGTTGCTCTTGATGGATATGCTGCACTTAACAAAGTTGTTAACGAAATGTCTCAAGATGAGGTTATCAAAGTTATCAAAGATAGCGGTCTTAGAGGTAGAGGTGGTGCAGGTTTCCCAACTGGAAATAAGTGGGAATTCACAAAAGTTGTTAACGCTCCTCAAAAATATGTTATCTGTAATGCTGATGAGGGAGACCCAGGTGCATTTATGGATAGAAGTATAATCGAGAGTAATCCACACGCTATTATCGAAGCTATGGCTATCTGTGGTTATGCAATTGGCGCTAGTCAAGGTTTCGTATACCTAAGAGCAGAATATCCTCTTGCTGGTGAAAGATTACAAGCAGCAATTGAAGAGGCTACTGCTAAAGGTTTCTTAGGTGAGAATATTTTTGGTTCTAAGTTCAGCTTTAACCTAGCAATCAAATATGGTGCAGGTGCATTCGTTTGTGGTGAGGAAACTGCACTTATGAGAAGTATTGAAGGTGGTAGAGGTGAACCTACACTTAAGCCTCCATATCCTGCAGAGAAAGGTTTGTATGGTTGTCCTACAGTTATCAATAATGTAGAAACTCTAGCAAATGTTGCTCAAATCATTAATAACGGTGCTGAATGGTTCAATACAATCGGTACAGAAGATAGTAAGGGTACTAAAGTATTTGCTCTTACAGGTAAGGTTAGAAATTCAGGTCTTGTTGAACTTCCAATGGGTACAACAATTAGAGAAATCGTATACGATATTGGTGGCGGAATTCCTAATGACAAGAAGTTCAAGGCTGTTCAAATGGGTGGTCCTAGTGGTGGCTGTATTCCTGAGGCTCATCTTGATACACCTATCGACTACAAGAGCCTTAACCAGTTAGGTGCTATGATGGGTTCTGGTGGTATGATTGTTGTTGATGAGGATACTTGTATGGTAGACTTCGCTAAGTTCTTCCTTCAATTCACCAAAGATGAAAGTTGTGGTAAATGTACTCCTTGTAGAGTTGGTAATATGAGAATTCTAGAAATCTTAGAGAAGATTACTTCTGGTAACGCTACAATGGAAGACTTAGACAAACTAGAACAACTTTGTGAGTATGTTAAGAGCAACTCTCTATGCGGTCTTGGTCAAACAAGTCCAAACCCAGTATTATCAACACTTAAATACTTCAGACACGAGTATGAAGAACATATCAAAGAGCATAAATGTCGTGCCGGTGTTTGTAAATCTATGACTAAATATAAGATTACAGACAAGTGTATTGGTTGTAGTGCTTGTAGCAGAGTGTGTCCTGTTAGTGCTATCTCTGGAGAGATAAAGAAGAAGTTTGAAATAGACCCAGAAAAATGCGTTAAATGTGGCAAGTGTTTCGAGACTTGTAGATTTGGTGCAATTGTGAAGGAGTAAGATAATGCAAGTAGAATTAATTATAGATGGCAAAAAGATTAAAGTAGATAGTAATACAACAATCTTAGAAGCAGCAAAGAAACTAAAGATAGAAATTCCTACTCTTTGTTACTTAAAGAATATTAACGAACCTGCAAGTTGTAGAGTTTGTGTAGTTGAGGTAGAGGGCGCTAGAAATCTAGTTACTGCTTGTTCAACTAAAGTAAGAGAGGGTATGGTTGTAAGAACCAATACTAGTAAGGTTATTCGTGCTAGAAAAACAGCACTAGAATTACTTTTAAGTAACCACAATAAGAATTGTTT
>JAZLDP010000068.1:0-1201 GCA_045614835.1 Clostridia bacterium
AATGATGACTTCCACTGTTTATATGATTATTGGAGTTTTTTAACTCAAAAGTTCTACGAAACATATGGTGATAGAATTAGAGATACTAGAGTTACTGAAGGCAAAAGTTTCTTCTTCGATAACGAAGGTATGCCTCCTGCAACTAAGGTTGAGAGTGTATTAGATTATATCAAGGCACAATATAAAAAACGCGTAGACCCAGAGAATTTCGCAGAGCAAGGATTCTTAAGTTATAACAAAGTTGCTAGACTTGGTAGAATTATCGAGCAATTCCAAGAAGTTGTTTTACCATTACTTGATGAAGCTGGTGTTACTATTGAAGAGTTACACGCTAAGAGTGGTGAGCATTATGATAAACTAGCATCTAATACAAAACTACTTATCGAAACTCTAGAGAATAGTGCTAATGTTATTGTTGATAGTATGCAACAAGACACTATTGAGAATAGGCGTAGGTCAATTACTAGAACTATCCGTAAAGCAGATGCTAAAGAATTCATTGAGAAGGCTGTTGGTAAGGGTAAAAAACTAGTTAAAGGCGGAGCAAGACAAATCGAGAACTTTATTAACGGTAAAAAGAAAAAGAACACTATAGCGCCTAAACAACCAGAGATTATATCTCCTGAAGAGGAGCAATCAATGGGTGATGGCGAGTAAAAATTAAAGTAAAAATAACCACTTGTGAAAAATGAAAAAAAGTTCATTTTTGGTGGTTATTTTTGTTGCTCGTGTGGATAAAATTTGTTAAACTAATTATGATAATAATTAAAATTGCGAGAAGTGTCCGCTTTGTAACTTTTTTTGCGGTGTAAAAACCACATAAATTTAACAAAATTCACACACTCGTACAACTCGACTAATATAATTTACGACAAAAGGAAAATGTTAATATGAAAATTATTTGTGATGGTGCAGATTTATCTGATGCAGTGCTAAAAGTTAGCAAGGGTACTAGTAACAAGACTACTAATCCAATCTTGGAAGGAATTAAAGTTGTTGCAGAAGAGGACTTCGTAACTCTATCTGCTACTGACCTAGAATTATCTATTGAGAAGACTATTAGAGGAATGGTTCAAATCGAAGGTGAAATGGTTGTTCCTGGTAAGTTCTTCTGTGAATATATCAAGAAACTTAATAACGAACAAATCGAACTTTCTGTAGATGAGAAAAATGTTCTTTCTATCAAATATACCGATAGCGT
>JAZLDP010000069.1:0-33509 GCA_045614835.1 Clostridia bacterium
ACTTTAAGCAGGAATGCACTTCTAAATATGTCGACAAATAGGAGGAAGAAAATGGATATATCAAAATATATCACAAACAAGGATATCCAACTATCCAATGATGATATAAACATCGAAAAGTTGGAAAAAGATATTAGAAAAGGTTATGTATTAAGTGAAGAAGTAGACAAAGCAAGACAAGAAGCAGCCAAAGAAGGTACTGCTAATTATACTGCATTAGAAGAAAAATACAATAAATTAGAAAAGTCTTACAATGATATTGAAGCACGAAATACAGAACTAACTAATAACGAGCGTGGATTAAAACAACAAGTTGAAATGGTTACATTAGGATTTAAAAAAGAAGATTTTGATGAAGTATCTAAACTTCGTGCCAGTGTTTATGCTGACGAAGAAAATGACAGTAAAGCATTTGCTAATATTAAAGAAAGATACGGAAGCACTTTTGGATTTAATAAACCAGAAGAACCAAAGAAACCTGAAGTTCCAAACGAACCAAGTTTTAATTCAACAACAAAACCTAGTGAAGAAATAAAAGTAACTAGAAAAACAGGTATAAAAGATTTAATAATAAGATAGGAGAGATAATATGTACGAAGAAATCAATTTAGATTTACAAGCATTTGCTAAAAGAGTGTATGATAGTATTTTATATCAATCAACATTCTACAACTTTTTAAATATGAATTACATAGGAACATTAAGACAAACTGGTGCTCCAGTAATCGAAATTGCAAAAACTAACACTTTATCTGTTAATGTTAGAGAAACAAAAGAAATTCAAAACAGATTAAACCCAGCATTAACTACTTATAGTCACACTATGGTAGACTTAACTGAACTTCCAATGGATTATTCAATTCGTGTACCATTAGTAGTAACAGGAAGCGATATTTCAAACGCTATTCAAGACGCTGCTGATTTAGAAGACAGTGCTATTGCAAAACAAATAGATGTTTATGGTTATGGTAAACTTGCTGCTAATACTAGCATAGTTGAAGTTGAATGGGCTCCAGTGACTAACGATGATTACATTTCACTATTAAACTCATTAAGAGCAACATTATTCAACAAAGACATTACAGGAGAATATAGAATTGGTTTAGGAGCTACTGAATATGCTAAATATGTATCAGCATTAACTTCAGTTCTTAAATTCGAAACACTTCAAGGACGTGAGGGTGTAGATATGGGTACAATTGCTCGTGCTTACGGAATTGACGCATTTGAAATCAATGACAATGTACTTAACGGAGAAGTTGGATATTTCTTCAATCCAATTGCAGTAGTAGGAGATACATTCATGTCAGCATTCGTTCAACATACTTCACCACAAGGTTATCCAGGATATTATGTGCTTGAAGGCAATCAAATGTTCGGTGCAGAAGTAGTTAGACCAGAAGCTATAATTAGATTAGTAGAAACAATATCTGGTTAATAGGAAGGAGGTCAATTTATGACTTTCTTTACAATAGAGGAATTTAACACAAAATATAGTCAAACTGTTTCTGATTATCAAATAGAAATGGCTTGCGAAATGATATACAGTCAAGTGGGGGTAAGATATAGAAATCCTAGTTGGGATACTACAACTTGCCCTACGGCTGTAAAAAATGCCAGTATGGAACAATTAAGATTTATGTTAGAATACCAAATACCATTTTTAGATAATCGAGGAAGTATCAAAGCAGGAGCAATGGAAAGTGATTTAATTACTGACTATTCAACGCTTGCATTAAGAATGTTAGCAAATGGCGATGAAACTTGTCCAAATGGTTATTTATATCGTGGTAATCCAATTAATTACAATATGGGAATGAATTTACCGTTTTAATGTTTAATGTAAATGGAATACCTGCTATCTTGGTAAAAAACAATCGTAATACTAGCGTAAATGCCTATTATGATGACCAAGACAAGCAAGAAGAAAATATAGTCGTATGTCCTTATAATGCTGATGTATCTGTTGTCTTTGGAACTGATACTGTTGCAAAAGCAAAAGGTTATTTCATAGTAAAAGCAGACACACCAGTAAAGGAAGGCGACCAAATAATTATAGGTGGAGAAACATTCTCAGTTATTGAATTAAAAGATAATTGGATATTTAATAAAATTGTCAATAAAACACTAGCAATAAAATGAATATTGAATTTGTAGTCTTAAAAGACATACCTACAAAGCAAATATCAAAATTTGAAGATAGGGTTGTTTATAATACAGCAGTTCTAACTCGTGAATATACAAAGATAGCGAACGCTTATCCGTATAGAACGGGAAGATTAAGAGCTAGTGAAGTATCATCAGCAGTAACAGGTTCAAATAAAAGTTATGGACTTGGTGCTGGAACAAACTATGCTAAAACAGTATGGAACTATGAAAATGTTAATTGGACTAATCCAAGTACACAACCTAAATGGTATTTAACAACATTTAAAAACAAAGCAACTTCTATTGTATCAAATGCAGTATCAAGAGCTTTAAAGGAGATATAATATGACAGAGACTGACATAAAAAACAAAAACCTTGTACTAATTGATTATTTAAGAGATTTGATTTCTAACTATATCGTAAGAGCCGAATACTCTACTAACGACGAAGACCAAGACAAAGAAATTATTGTAGTTCAAGAAACATCAGGTCAAAAGGTAGTCTTTTATGGAGCTAACCCATTATATAACTATTACAATATAGATATATTTGGCAATAGTATTCAAAGTGCAAAGGAAGTAAGTGTTGAAATAGGCAATTTAATAGGTCAAAACATATATTTTGATTGGAACGACCAAAAATGGCAAATAATGGTAAAACAATTTAGCAATCCTAGAACAATTGAATATAGTGATATTCGTAGAGTATCATATACATTGACATTACAATGTGTAATAAATAGAATTGCATAGAAAGGAAGATATTATGAATTGGTATATTAACAATAGAGAATTAGTAAAAAATCTTGCTATAAATACAGGAACAACTGCTAATCCAGTATATACAACAATTTGTACTACAAGTGAAGTAGCAGTTGAGACTGAACTAGAAACAAAAGATTTTTATGTATTCTGTGACGCTTTACAAAGAAAAATAATTACAGGTGGAAGCGTTAAATTGACTGGTACATTAAAAATAGATGTTAATAATGATGGCGATATTGCATTGCTAGATAAAGTTCATACATTAATAGGAGATGGCGAAGTTAGTCAATTCTCTGGTGTAGGAATACAATTTGATTTATTAACTGGTGTATCTGATGGAACATTAGAATACACTACATATCAAGCCAGTGTTTCACTTGATTTAAGTGATTTAGGTGGTGCAGCAGAAGATGAAGGAGAAATGAGCTTCGAAATGCAATTAATAGGAACTGCAACAGAAGTAACTTCTGCTTAATCCTTTAAAGTAGGAGGTAAAACTTCTACTTTTTAATTTTATGAAAGGAGGATAATATGAACGCAGAAGTATTAATTAAATTTAACGGCGATACTTCAGGAGTAGATAAATCTACAAAAAGTTTAACTAAAAACTTTAGTAACTTAACTAAAAGTATTACTCTTGGAAATGTAGCGGCAAAAGCCATTACAAAAGCCTTTAGTGTTATTTCATCAAGTATGGATAGTGCTATTAGTCGTATAGATACAATGAATAACTTTTCAACTGTTATGTCTAACTTAGGAATAAGTACAAAAGATAGTTCAGAAGTTATACAAGAATTAAGCGAAAAATTGACTGGGTTGCCAACGACATTAAATTCGGCTGCTAGTTCAGTTCAAAGATTTACAGCATACAACGGAGATATTAAAAAATCAGAACAATATTTTTTGGCTGTAAATAACGCAATACTTGCAGGAACTAACGACGCAACAATGCAGGCTTCGGCACTTGAACAATTAACACAAGCCTATACAAAAGGTAAACCAGAAATGCAAGATTGGAAGACATTATTACAAGCAATGCCTGCTCAATTAAAACAAGTTGCTATTGCTATGGGATATGTACAAACTGATGATTTATATGAAGCATTGAAAAATGGCGAAGTATCTATGGAAGACTTTATGGATACAATGGTACAGTTAAATGAAACTGGAGTTGCAGGATTTGCTTCATTAGAAGAACAAGCAAGAGCCAATACTTCTGGAATAGCAACATCAATAACAAATATGAAAACTGCGTTTACTCGTGGAGTTGCCGATATAATTACAAAAGTAGATGAAGCGTTAGAGCCTTTTGGTGGTTTATCTGGTGTTATTCAACAAGTAGGTAAATATGGCGAAAAAGCATTTAAAAAAATAGGAGATGTTTTAGCTTGGGTAATTCCAAAAGTTATAGAAATATTTCAATTTATTGCAGACCATAAAGACGAACTTATACTTATTGGAACAATAGTTGCAGGTTGGAAAATTGCAACGATTGTACAAAAAGGTGTTCAAGCGTTTCAAATGATGAAAATTACATTAACTTTACTTAAAATGGAAATGGGTGCTACAAATGTAGTTGCTGGTTTATTAAAATTTGGTATTGCTGGATTAAAAAGTGGAATTTCATCACTAAGTGCAGTTATTGCGGCTAACCCTATTACAATTCTTGTTGGTTTGTTAATTGCTTTAGTAGCAGCATTTATATATTGTTGGAATAATTGTGAATCATTTAGAAATTTTTGGATAGGTTTATGGGAAAAATTAAAAGAAACATTATCAACTTGGGTTGCTGGCTTTAAATTAATGTGGAATGGTATAAAGAAGTTTTTTAAATCAATAATAGATAATTTCTTTAAACCTAAAATTCAAGCTTGGAAAGATATGTTTACAGGTGTTATTAACTTCTTTACTGGAATATTTACTGGTAATTGGAAAAAAGCATTTAATGGTTTAAAAACATTTTTCAAAGGATTTGTAAATAACATATTAAGTTCTTTTGGTGGCTTACCTAAAAAAATGCTAAGCATTGGTTTAGATGTAGTTAAAGGAATTGGAAAAGGTATTACAAGTGGCGTAACTTGGTTAAAAAATAGAATAAGCGAGTTCGTTGGAAATGTAACAAAATTTATAAAAAAGGTGTTCAAAATCGGGTCTCCATCTCGTTTGATGGCTGACCAAGTTGGTCAATGGTTGCCTAAAGGTATTGGAGTAGGTATAACAGCAAATACTGATAGCGTATATAATGCTATGGACAATATGGAAAAAGAAATGATGTCAAGTTATGGTTTAAGCCCACAACTTACTAATTCAACAGCATTACATTATAGTCCAAATGTAAATGTTATTAATAATGTAGATGTATCTACTGACCCAATAGGACAAACAGTATCACGAATAAAAACATTTAGTGGTGGTGCTAGAAATGATTATAATTATGGAATGGGGGCTTAACTTATGATACAAATGTACATAGGAGATGAAGAAGTAGTATGTAGTAAAGAATTTACAATAACAGAAGAAATGTTATCTACTTCTTCAACCGTTCTTAATAATTGTTATCCTAAAAGTTGGGAAGAAACACACGATTACATAAATAATTTTTATTACCCAGAAGATTATTCAAAATTTAGACTTTTAAAAGATGATGAATTGATATTCTGTGGAGTAGTTAAAAATACTGGAGATATAAGTTTAAATCCAAGAGAGCCAAAATATTGTAGTTTGCAAATATTAGACTTTAAAGATTTCTTATCAAACGGCGAAACTTTAGATTTTGTCATTAATAATAAAACTATTATAGAAGCAATAGAGCAAGTAATAACTTATGTTGCAGATTATGGTTTTGTATTAGGAAATGTCAATATATTAAATGGAAATGACATAATAGGAGCATATTCTACTTTAAATAAAACTCCATATGATGTATTTCAATATTTAGCCGATATTAGTGGTTCACGATGGACAACTCGTATGATTAATGAATATCAAGTAGCAATAGATTTCTACGACCCAACATTAATGCCAAGAGCCGATGATATAGAATATACTCAAGAATATTTTGAAGAAAATAACATTGAAGATTTAAAATTTAGTTATGGAACTTATGATTATCGTAATAAACAAGTAATGTTATCTGACGAAGTGTATGCAAATGTAGATTACACCGAAAATCTTTATGGAGATGGTTATAATACACAATTCAATTTAACTTCAAATATTGGTCAAATAACTGCTATATATTATAACGATACAGAAATGTCATTTATAACTCAAGCAGAAAAAGAACTTGGGTTTGAAGCAGATTTTTACTATGAAGCAGGAAAAAACCAAATTGAGAGTGCTATAACATATGCCGTAGGAAGCGAAATAAAGGTCATTTATACGCCATTAGTTCAAGGTAGACAAATAATATACAACACAGACGAAGTAAGCCGTATAGCCGACCAAACAGGGCGAAAAGGGGTAATAGCACGATACGAAACAAGAAATGATGTTTTAAGTAGTGATGAGCTTGAAAAAGTTGGAGAAAGTTATATAAAATATAAAGGTGTGCCTGAAATAAAACTAACAATTAAAACGCACGACAAAGATTTGTTTAATGTTGGACAAGTAGTTTATTTTGACGCACCTATAAGTAATTTACAAACCGATTATATGGTAAAAACTAAAAAAACCAACATAATCAGTATAAAATCAATAACTTATGTATTTTATGAATACGAACTAACATCAAGTTTTAATAGTGAAAATGCAATAAATTATTTTGATAATCAAAGAGCAAAAGCAAGTGGAAATATTGAAACTGGCGATTTCATAACTCGTAATATAGATATTCAAAACGAAGCTAACATAATATTTGACAATTTAACAGTTGAAGAAATAACTTACGAAGGCTCAAATGTACTTAACAGCACATTGAACAGTCCTTTTGTTGAGTAGGAGGTATAATATGAATGAACAATTTAAAACAAGAATATTAGATTATTTAGTTGGAGAGTGTGCATTAGAAAAAGGCAACGACAACTTGAGAATATCTCAATACGAAAATTTTTCTTCTTCAATATACGATAGTTTGTCAGAATTAGATAATTATTTTGTTTACGGAATTACAAACGACCAAAACAATAACTATATTATTTTATATGGAGATTATGAAGATACTAAAGGTTTTATAGCACTTGCAGATTATAATTTTCAAACCATAGAAGTATTTACAACATATGAGGGTGGAACTGATTTACCTATAATAAAATATTTAACATACGCAGATGATGGAACATTTTTTGGAATAAGTGAAAATACATCTGGAACGCAATATTTATTAATGCTTAATAATTTTACTTTAACTTTAACTGGAACATATTCAGTAAAATTTAGACAAAGTTATGAACTTGACGGAGATTTACAAGACGCAGTATTTGGAATACACGGTTCAAAAGTATTTAAAAAAATAGAAAGTGCAGAATATATATTTGTAGCACCATTAGAAACCACTTCATCAAGTATAGATAGTGTAATAGTTTCAACAGTTCAAATTAATGTAGGAAGCGAAAACGAATGGACACATACAACATATACAACTGATTTGTACTGGAATCAAGTTCTTAATGGATTTAATGCCTTTGAAACTTTTGCTAGTTGGGTAGATGATAACTACTATGTAAAATTCGGTGGCGCTGTTTTAGTTAGTGGATATTTTCATTATCAAGAATACAAAAGCGTAAATAGTGGAACAATTTCAACTTATACATCAAGTTTTTTGGCAGGTAATTTACATTTACAAGCAAGAGGTGGAATTGTAATGCCGTCTTATGATAATACATATGTAGGAACATCTATAAGGTCTGTAGAACCTAAAACTTATAATATATGGAAAGTAAATAATGATGAAACATTAATTTATAGAGCAATAGATGATATAGCATCTGGAGGTTCTTCCTATTTTATGATAAAATATAATAATAATAGAATAATATTTGCTGAAAGCTCCGATTTAGCATTAGGTATAATCATAAACGATAAACCTTATGTAATTGGGTCAGTAGATTATATTTACGAAAACTCTGATGTATTTATAACAACACAATTTAATTTGAACTATATTTATATTTATGATAGTGGTTATATACAAAAAAACACCTTAATTTATAACCCTAATAATTATCTTGGAAGCGATTATGAAAATGTAAATTCTATGATACCGCAGTCTGGTATAATATTTGATGAAAATTCAAAAATAATATTTGCAAGAAACATTTATAATAAAGTAGTCAATGGTAATACAACAGAGAGTGTGATAGAAATACCAAACACATATTTAAATGACAATGTATTTTCATTAGAAAGACTTTTAAGCCAAACAAATTCAATATTGAATGAAAATGAGCAAACAATAACAAAAAATATTTATGAAGAAGTTTATTTAAATTTCTTTAATACGATAAATATTATAAATAAAAACGACGAAGACAACCCTATAACAAATGTAGTAGGGGCTTCAAGATTAAATCAAAGCATAAGTGGTTTTAATTCTTATAGTAAGGTTAAAATGACAAATTTAAAAATAAATTATACTGATAATACAAACAGAATAATTGAAAGTTTTAAATTAACTCAAAACGATACCACTTCATATACAATAGAATTTGATATATATGTTAATAAAGAAATTTCAAACATTCAATTTATAAGTAATGATGGGAATACAGTATATCAAACAATAAGTCCAACATTAGAAGTTGGCAAAACATACAAAATAACTCAAGATGTTTCGGTAGAATAGGAGGGAATATATGAGTAAAATAATATTTGATGATAAAGTGTATTTAAATCAAAACTCTAGTGTTGCAGATATAAATAAAGTAAATGATACCGATATGAATTCATTAAAAAATGCTGTCAATGAAAATGGTGGTTATATTACTTTAACTGCAGGAACTACTGATGGTTATTATTATGGAACTTTAGAAGGAACTTTATCAAATAACGACATTATAAAAGTAAATTTCGATATAACTGGCTCTACTGATAATTCACTTTATTTAAGTGTTGACGGTGGAACAACTTATATATCTGTTGTAGATAATAATTTAATACAATTAACAGAGCAACAAGTAGGAACTCAAAATGTAGATTTAATCTATAATGACGGTGTGTTTCAAGCACAATTTTTGAGTAATACTTTTATAAATAGTTTAATGAACGCATTAGGGCTTAATGTTACAACATACGACAATACATCTAATTATGCACTTGGAGTTACAGTTATTTATAATTATGCAATATATGAATGTACAACAGCAATAACTACTCCAGAAGATTGGAATTCTGCACATTGGACATTAGTCCCATTGTTTGTATAGAAAGGAATGATAAAATGAAATTAAAATTAATCGGGGGGGGTATCTATTTACTAGAAGCCTCTCACAAGAGAGAAAGTGGGGTGAGAGATATTTAATATCTACTTACTTCGGTGATGTCTATGATTAATGAAAAATTAATGCCAGCATTCGAAAAAGGTGAAGTATGGAAAATTGCTGATAGTACAGGAGTTATAATTAATGGTTATATTTCTAATAGTATGAAAAATATAGAATTAACAATACAAACACCAAAAAGTATGAAAAATATATCTAATATATCTGTATCAAATATATCAGCTCAATTAAGAGGTATAAGTGGCTATGTAAATGGTACATCTGGTTATCAAAACTTGACAACAAGCGAATATACAGTAACAGCCACTAAAACATCAGATTATATTATGTATCTTGCAATAGAAAAAAGTTCATCTTTTACAAATGAAACTAATAACACGCCAGTATCAGTAAGACTGAATGCATCAACAACTTTTACATTTTCATAGACAAGATATTAAATATCATTATGTATGATAAACCCAAAATTATTAATAGGTGGAGATTGGCAAACATTAGAAGATGAAATTGGGACATTTGAATATAGATATGTCACTGCAAATATAGTTCATCTTCGTGGAAATGTATCAAAACCAACAAGTTCTTCTGCTGAAGTAACTTTGCCATTTACTGTAACAAAACAACAAATATTTATATGTGGTGGCTCAAGCACATACTATACAAAAGTTTTTATAAACGCTAATTCTAACATAATGGGTATATCAACTGGAACAGGAGTTTCCAGTACAACATATAATTTAAATATATATATTGATCTAAAAGATTAAAATTATGTAGAATTAGTCAAATAGGATAGAAAGGAAATGCATCATGACATTAGAACAAAGAGTAGACAAATTAGAAAAAAGAATGGAAAAACTTGAAGAACATAATCACGAACAAGATATGAGCGACTTACAAAAATATAACAACCTAGAAAAATTAATTGCGAAAGCCGTTGAAGAAGGAATTGAAAAAGTTATGCAAAAGTTTGAAGTTCTTGAAAAAAGAATAACTACATTAGAAAATGCAGAAGCAAATAAAGCTCTAGAAGAAAGAAAAGAATTATTTAAGCAAATTAAACAAATTGTAGTTACTGCTATTATATCATTTTTAGCAGCAATACTTCTAAATAATTTTGTGGCAATGATTAGCAACAATGTTAATTCTAGTGTAGATAATAATATAGAGGAGGTATTAAAATGAGTAAAACAACAAAGCAAACAACAACAAAAGGTTTTTCAATAGGTTGTTTGATAGGAATGCACGCATATAAAAATGGCGTATGTATTTATTGTGGAAAGAAGAAATAGTAAATTGCTATTTCTTCTATTATATGTTATAATAAATTAAGAAAGGTAGGTATTTTTATGATAGAATTCTTAAGCGAAAATATGGAAACAGTGATTACTTTAATAACAATGATAGTAGTATGGTTTTTAGGAAAATTAGCAAAGAAACACCCTAAAATAGACAATGATACTATAATATATCAAAACATTATAGTAGGAATTATATCAGCTTGTTTATACTACATAACAACACAAGATATATCAACTGCAATAGCAATGAGTGGTATATTTGCAACAACAGGTTATGATGTAATACATAACATAGGAAAATTAGTAAATAAGGAGAGTAATTAATGATAACTTTAGATAAATTCATCACAAATACAAAAGGAACTAAACAAGCTACACCGTGGGGAACTAATGAGGGTCAATGTGTAAGTTTAGTTCAACAATATATAATTCAATGTCTAAACCAAAATGCAAAACCTATGGGAGATGCTAAAGATTGGGTTAATACTTATGTTGCTAATGGTTATGGAACTATTGTTTCAAATTCAAGTGCTAAAAAAGGAGATATAATTGTATTTACTAACGAGGGAACTTATGGGCATATTGGAATTTATATTTCAAGCACTCAAATTTATGACCAAAATAATTTAAGACACGATAATGGTTGCGCAGGTTATGGAACAATGTTCTCACAAGATTATAAAATTTTAAGACCAATAGTAAATGCTTACATAGGTTATCAAGCACACGTTCAAGATATAGGTTGGCAAGGCGAAGTTTATGATGGAGCAACAGCAGGGACAACAGGTAAATCTTTGAGAATGGAAGCTATCAAACTAGAAACGCTAAAAGGTGGAACAGTTGAATTTGTTAAAGCACATATACAAAATATAGGTTGGAAAACTTATAAAGCACCTAGTTCTAGCACCATAATAGGAACAACAGGAAAAAGTTTAAGATTAGAAGCATTAAAAATAAAACTTGATGGGTATAAATTTAGAGGACATATTCAAGATATAGGTTGGACTGGTTGGAAAAAATGTGATGGAACTTCTATTGTAGGAACAACAGGACAAAGTTTAAGATTGGAAGCCATTCAAATAAAGAAAGTGTAAGAAATTTACACTTTTTTATTTTTTTCACAAAAAAACTATTGACTTATACATTTAAAAGTGTATAATAGTAAATGAAAGGAGAGATAAAATGGAAAATGTTTTAGTAGATATTAGAAATGAAAGTGATGTTATAAAACAAAACTTCCCAAACAAAGATTTGGTATCAGTTGAAGATTTACTAATGAAAATTGATGAATTAACATATTATTTAAATGAAGAAAGGAAATAAGTATGAAATTTGAATTAGCATTTGAATTACAACAAAGACGACACAAAAAATGGTTAAAAAAACAAAGAAATAAAAAAATAATATTAATTATAGTGTTTGGAGTTGTTATGTTATCAAGCATTGCAATAAACAAACACGAAGTAAAAAAATGTATAGAGAAAGGTTATTCACAACAAACTTGTGAATATGAGTTAGCATAATGAATATAATAAGTTATTTGTTACATAAAAAAGAAATACTCGAAGATCTAGAACATATGGATAAAATAGATAGAGATTACGACATATTAAGGTCAAAATATTCAAAAACTTTGAAAAAATTAGAAGAATTACAACACGAAATAAAATACTTAAATGAAAGACAAACAAAAAATTTAAAAACTATAAGAGAATTAAGAAAGGAATTAAAGGGTAAATGATAACTAGATATGATGATTTTTGGAAATTTATAGAAAATGTGAGAAGTCTACATAACATAATTGTAGTAGTGCCAGAACATTTTGAAAAATACATAATTGAAATGAATACAGAAAATTATAAGAGTTTTAAAAATATTTTAGAAAAAAATAATATAAAAGTATTGGAGATGAAAAACAATGTTAAAAGCAATTTTAAGGCGAAATAAGACGAATTTAAACAAAGCAGACCAATTATACTACTATATGACAAAAAACGCCGTAGGACGCACGAAAATGGTAAAATCAAGCGTGTTAATGAAAAAGTTCAATATAAATGATAATAAAACATTTAGAAGTTATATTGAAGAAATGAGATTAAGTGATAAGTACGATAAAATAGTATGTAGTGAAGCAGGTTCTAAAGGTGGCTACTGGATTGCTACTAATCAACAAGAAATAACTGATACATTAGAACACTTATATAAAAGGTCAATGCAAATGTTAAAAACTTATTCAAGAATTAAGCAAAAGGCTATTCACGATAAGCATTGTAAATTACAACTCGAAGAATTGGAGAGTGAATATGAAACAACTATATAAAGAACAAAAACATACAACTTATGAAATATCAAAACAAGTAGGAAAAAGACCAGATTATCTATATAGATACATAAGAAAAGAATTAAATATAGATAAAATGGGATTAAAACTAGCAATAGACATAGCACAATATGAACAAATAAGTGTAGAAGAATTATATAAAAAAATAAAAGAAAGTGAAGTGAATTAAATATGGAATTATGGATTAGAAGTCAAAATAAAGATAGAATAGTAAAAGCAAATGCAGTAATGGTAATAACTTTTCAAGAATTAGTTGCTATTCATTGTTATATGGATAAAGAAAAAAGTGTTTGGTTAGGCAATTACGAAACAAAAGAAAGAGCATTAAAAGTATTAAATGAAATACAAGAATCACAATTAGGAAATTTTCATTATAAATGTCCTAGTAATGTAAAAGTAAGTAGCAAAGAAGATACAATAGTATATGAAATGCCACAAGAATAGAAAGTGAAGTGAATTAGATTATGGAATTTGAAATAAATAAAGATGAAAATAACAACTTTATATATAGTGCAACTCACAAAATATATACTAAAATATTAAATAAACAAGAAGAAGAAACATTAAGAGCAATCCATAGATATTGTGAAGAAAATAATATATTTCCAAACATAATAGATGAAGATAAATTGAAACTTATTTTACAATTGGGTATTCAAGAGTACAATAAAATAAATTTAGATAGTAAAATATTAATTTAGAAAGTAAAGGAGATGAATAAGATATGAAATATACAAGAGAAGATTTATTAAAAATATGTGAACAAGCATTTGTTGATGAAAATAAATGGCACGATAGAGATAGTGAAAGTTCACAAAACCAATTAGGTGAATGCTACGCTTTATTAAAAGATGGTTGTGAATTTGAAGTAATATATGATGATGATATATGTGGAACTGATGAAGATACAATTTGGTTATACACTTATTCAAAAGGTTTTATGTATTGGGAAAGTTGTTGCCCAGGTGATACGAAAGAAGAAAGAAAAAGTTATAAAGAGAAAAAACATTTTTATTTACCTACTCAAAAAAGACTTGATGAGGCAAATGGGGAAGATTGGTATTAGAAAGTGAAGTGAATTAGATTATGAAAAAGTATAGAGTTGATGATATTATATGTAGTTTTGGCTTATTTTTTGATGACGAAATAGAAGCAGATAGTCAAAGCGAAGCTCAAGAAATAGTGTTTAATGAAATTATGGATAATTTAGGCAATTATATAGAAATAGTTCTTGAAAAAATAGAAGAAGATTTAGAAAGTCAGGTGTAAATAGAGTTATGAAAAAACATTTAATAGCAAATATAGGTTGTGATGACCATACTGAATTTGTAATGGAATTAGATGATAAAGAATTACAAACTATTATTAGATTTTGTGATGAAAATAATAAAGTTGCTGATTATCAATGTAAGCCTGAAATATTAGTATATGATTATGATGAAAATAAAAAAAGCTATTATGATTATTATGATAACAAACCAATAAATAAAAATTATGATGAATTAAATAATTTAGAAAGTCAGGTGTAAATAGAGTATGAATAAAGAAAAATTTATAAAATTATTAAACAATGCAAAAGAAGATGAATGTGGTAATTTATATGTAATACAAAATATAAGTTTAGAAGAGGAATTTGTAGAACAAGAAACAGACCTCACTCATAGAGTATATTTTGGAACAATTACAACAAAGTGTGATGATTTAATCGAAATATTTTGTAATGAAGAAAAAGAAGGATACGAATTATATAATAGACATTTCGTAAACGATGATACTCTTGAGTGTAAAATTGTTAATACTAAAAAGGAGGTTAAATAGATATGTTAACATTACCAATAAAAAAGAAGTGGTTTGATATGATTAAATCAGGTGAGAAAAAAGAAGAATATAGGGAAATTAAACCATATTATACGAGTAGATTTTATTTTAAAGATGAAATAGATGAATATGGAAATATAGGACATACTTTTCAAAGCAATATGAATGTTATATTTAGAAATGGTTATTCATCAAACAGTCCCAAAATACGATGCTATGTAGAAATACAAAAAGGCTATGGCAAAGAAGAATGGGGAGCAGAACCTAACAAATTATATTATGTATTAAAAATATTAAGTGTGGAGGAATTATGTTAAAGATAAAAGATAATGTAGATTTAAAAGAATTAGAAAAGTATGGGTTTGATGTTGACCAAACTAAAGATGAATTTGACCAAATATGGGGATTTGATAGTGGTTTATTATTTTATAAAGATAGCAAAACAATAATATTGCCGTGGAATAATCAAGACACTGCACTAGATAAATTATATGACCTAATAAAAGCAGATTTAGTAGAAAAGGTGGTGGAATAAAATGCCAAATTGGAGTAAAGGTGTATTAAAAGTAAGGGGAAAGAAAAAAGATATTATTAACTTTTTAAATAGTGGAATAGAAAGATATGGTTATCCAAGAAAAGGTGAAGGTTATACCGAATTGCCATTAAATATTCAATGTGATGAGTTTGGGGATATTTTGTGTGAAGAAACTGATGAAAAACATCATAGTTGGTTATATTTTAAAAATTCAAGAAGATTATTTGTGGATGGAAATATTGAGTGGTATTGTGAAGACGATGAAAATATAGAACAAGTAATGGCTCTTGATATAAAACAAGCTTGGAAAATTGATGAAGAGTATTTTGTTGATACTTCAAAAAATTATAATATAGATTTTAAATTAATGACATTTGAAAATGGTTGTTGCTTCACCCAAGAAATAGAAGTTGTTAAAGGTGAACTAATTTTAAATAGAATAACTGAATATGAAGAAAACTATGCTTGGGAAGTTTATGACCCTAGATTAGGAGGATAAAATGAAAGCAAAAGAAATGTTTGAAAAGTTAGGGTATGAAGATAAAAGTTATGAATATTTAAACAAAGATTATATAGTATATCAAAACAATGCAACAGTGATATATACAATCATATTTGTAAAAGAATATAAGTGTATAGAAATAACCCCAACATTAAATATTGATGAAAGAAGACCAGTACATTTTAGTAGATTAGATATGAAATTACTACAAGCAATAAATCAACAAGTAAAGGAGTTGGGCTGGTATGAATAATGATATAAAAGAAATATTAGAAGAAGCATTAAAAGTAGTAAAAGAACCTATAACAGTAAATTCTATTGAATATAAATATTTTGATAGAGAAAATTACAATAAATTAGTTGATGTTATCGATTATTGCAATTATCTTAATATCCATGTGAAGCCTTATGTAGAAGCACAAGACAAAGAAATAACAAGATTAAATAAAGAAAATGAGAAATTACATAAAGAATTAGATTATGCAAATAATGATAATATTTATTATATAGCAAAGATAGATAAAGCAATAGAATTATTAAAAGAAGCAGGTTGTTATGATGAAGAAACAAAAACATTTTGTGATGATGTGTGGGAAGAATTACCTAAATTATTAAATATCCTAGAAGGAAGTGATAAAGAATGAATAAAGAAGAATTTGATATGTTAGTAAATGATATATTAAAAATACCACAACCTAAAGAAGAATTAACAGCAAGTGCTATGTGTTCAATAAATGTTGATGAATTAAGACAAGTAATAGAAACATTTAATAAGATACCAGATTATAATTTATTAATTAAAGATAATCTTAAAAAAGATAAAGAAATACAAAGATTAAATGAAGATTATAAAGACCTATCAAAAGATTATTATAAATTATCAGAAGATTACGGAAAGCAAGAAAAAGCAAACAAAAAATTAAATAATATAATAGAAGAATTAGAAAACTTTATAAGTACTTATGCAATACCAGAATTTAATATATCAGAAGAACCTACTAGATATTTTATGGAAACAAAGGTTATTTTAGATAAATTAAAAGAATTGAAAGAAGGTAAATAATGCCAACAAAACCATTAGAAGAAGTAAAACAAGAAATAAATAATAAATTAGTTAAAGAAATGAATGAATTTCTAAAAATATTATTTAAAGAAAAGAAAGGAACAACAAATGAAATCAAGAGAAAAAGAAATAGATTACTTAATATATTTAAAAAGTGAACTTATAAAACAAACTAAAAAAGAAATAAAACACTTACACCAAGAAAAGAATATGTTAAATGGTTATAAAAGACTAGAAAAAAGAAAAAAATAGTCTTTTATAAATAAATAATATTGACTACATATCAATTATATTGTATAATTAAATAGAAAGGTAGGTGTTAAAATGTATTACATAAATTTAAGAAATCCACTTGATAAAAGAATAAAGTTTGAAAATCAAACTAAAACAGCAGAACAAATAGGGATTGCAAAAGAAACATTATGTAGAATATTAAGTGGTAAGCAAGGTTGTTCTAAAATGGTTGCATATTGTATAACAAAACAATATAACAACAATGCAGAAATAAAAGATTATTTTGAATATGAAGGAGAATAAAATATGGCACAAAAAAGAATGTTTAGTCTTAATGTAGTAGATACTGATAAATTTTTAGAAATGCCTATAAGTTCAAGGTTGCTATATTACGAATTAGGAATGAGAGCAGACGATGACGGATTTGTTGATAATTGGAAAAAAATAATGATGTTTACAGGACTAAAAGAAGATGATTTAAAGTTATTAATAACAAAACAATTTATAATTCCGTTTGAAAGTGGTGTGATTGTAATTAAACATTGGAGATTAAATAACTACTTACAAAAAGATAGAACAAAACCAACAATTTATCAAGAAGAATTGAAACAATTAGAATTAGATGAAAGCAATGTATACATATTGGATACAAAATGTATACACAGTATAGATAAGAATAGTATAGATAAGAATAGTATAGAATATAATAAAAGGAAATTTACAAAACCAACAATAGAAGAAATACAAGAATATTGTAAAGAAAGAAATAACGGCATAAATGCCGAAGCGTTTTATGATTTTTACGAAAGTAAAGATTGGTATGTAGGAAAAAATAAAATGAAAGATTGGAAAGCTTGTGTTAGGACTTGGGAAAAACGCAACACAAAAGCAGAAACTAAACCTGAATGGTTTAATAAAGACATAGAAGTAAAACAATCAACAGAAGAAGATATAGAAGAAATAAATAAATTATTGGAGGGAATATGAAAGATTTAAAGATATTTACTAATAATATTGAAGATAGTGCAAAGGCACAAATAGATTTATTATTAGAACAAGACGCATTTAAAGATACTATTGAAGTTGAAAATATAATTAAGCCTATATACAATTTTAAAGCAAGCGAGTAATTTATTTAAAAAAAGAAAAACTTTAAGCAAACCAATTGAAATTTTATTAAAAATATGTTATAATTATTATAGTAAAAGTTAAGAAATAGGAGGGATTTTTATATGAAAGAAATGAATATTTATCAAAGATTGGCAAAAATAACAGAAGAACTTGGAGTTGTCGAAAAAGGACTTGAAGTAAAAGTAAATAAAACAAGTGGTTATAAAGCAGTAAGTGAAAGAGATATACTAGATGCTGTAAAACCATTAGAAGCAAAATATGGAGTATATAGTTATCCAGTAGAAAGAAACATAACTGATAGAGATGTATTAGTAAAAGAAAATGATTATGGAAAAACAAACACATTGTTTATGAGATTAGAAACAACATATAGATTTGTAAACATAGATAAACCAGAAGAATTTGTCGAAACAATAGTTTATGGAGATGGATTAGATACAGGAGATAAAGCACCGGGTAAAGCAATGACATATGCCGACAAATATGCGTTAATGAAAGCATACAAAATAAGTACAGGAGACGACCCTGATAAAGAAGCTAGTCCTGAAAGTAGACCAGCAACAAAAAAAGATGGATTAAAAAATAAAATAAAATCTTATGGAACAAAAGCAAGTGAAGTTTTAAAAACAAAAGGTAAAAAATTATCAGAACTAGAAGAAGAAGAATTAGAAGAAGTTTTAAATACATTACAAAATGACATTTAATGAAGAAAAACACGAATATATGGTAAATGGCAAAGTAGTACCAAGCGTTAGTGAAATAATGAAATGTGCTACTTGCCTGTACTATACCGACGAAATACCACCAAGAATTTTAGAACTTGCTTGTAAAAAAGGTAGTGCAGTACATAAAGCAATAGAAGATTATTTGTTATTTGAAGACTACGATATAGAAGAACAATATAAACCAATATTTAATCAATTTTTAAAATGGTTAGAAGAATATAAACCAAAAATAATAAAAGTAGAATATCAAATGACAAATGGCGAAGATGCAGGAACTTGTGATTTAATATGTGAAATAGATAATAAAACGATTGGAATAGATTATAAAACATCAAGCAAATTACATACAAATATGATAGCAATACAAGAAGCAGGGTATGATGAACTTGCCGAATACAACGGAATAAAAGTTGATGAGTGGTACGCACTACATTTAACAAAAACAAAATATGAATTTAAAAAAATAGATATTAGAAAGGACATATGGAATAAATGCAAAGATATTTATTTCTATATGAAAGGTTAAAATATGAATTTATTAGAAAATTACGATAAGATTAAAAACTTACAAGAACAACAAGAAAAATCAAAAAATGAAATTGGAATAAGAAAAGAAATAAACAGCATTTTAAATGACATTTTAGAAGGCAAAAAAGAAACAAGTTTTTTTTAGAAAAGAAGTTGCAGAAAAACTAAATATAAAAAAATATAAAAAAGGAACTGTGCGTACCTTATTTAGAATTGAAGATGGATATGTAACAAAAATAACAAAATCATTAATAAAAAATATAGAAAATTATTATAAAGGAGAATAAAATATGAAAAAAATATTAATGTTTGCAATAATTTTTACAATAGTTATTTCTTGCACAGGGTGTGTAGATTACTTTAATGAACAAGAAATAACTTGTGAAATTCAAGATAAATGGGTAAAGAGAAGTGGAGAAAGCGATATATACTTAGTTCAATGTGATGATAATGTATATAAAATAACAGATTTGTTATTTAAAGTAAAATTTAACAGTAGTGATATATATGCAAGATTAAAAGTCGGAAAAAAATATAAACTAGGCATTAGTGGATATAGATGGAAAATTCTTAGTCAATATCAAAACATAAATAGTTACGAAGAAGTAAAGGAGAACAAATAATGCAAAGAGTATTTAGTATATGGAAAAACAAATCAAAAAATGGAAATGTTTATTATACTGGAAGATTAGGAGATTTGGCAGTAATAGGGTTTGAAAATCAAAAAGAAAATGAAAAGCAACCTGACATTACATTTTATGTAAGAGAAGAACAAAAGAAAAAAGATGATACAACAATTAAAGTTGATGAATTAGACAATGACCCATTCGAAGAATTTGGAGAGCAAATTGAAATAGATAATGATTTTTTGGAGTAATATGTGATAGATAATTATAAATTTTTATTAAGAACTATAATTTGCCAAGATAACGAAGAAACAAAAAGTGTTATTTGTGTCTATGATACAAAAGATTTTGATAAATTGATTGCAATATTTGGAAGAAGTAAATATTGTGCCTATTTGTTTAAAACAACAGCAAAAGTAATTGATTGTAGTGTATGTAAAAAAGAATTAAAAAATGGCAGATATAGACTTGAAAGGGTTAAATTATGATAGGTAATGCTTTAAAAATAATTCAATATTTATATGAACAAGACAAAGACAAAATATTTGAAATAAAAGAGCATAAAGAAAAAAGAAATAAAGACCAAAATGCTAAGTATTGGAAATTATTGAGTGAATTATCTTTAAAATTAAAAATAAGCATAGAGGAATTACATTTACAAATGTTAAGACAATATAGTCCAAGAACACAAGTATTAATACCAGCAGATGAAGAATTATGGGGCTGTGAGTATTATGATAGAAAATCAAAAATAAAAAAAGATAATAAGGAATTCATAGTTTATTACATATATAAACCAAGTCACGAAATGACAACAAGTGAATTTGCGTTATTGTTACAGGGGTTATGTGATGAATGTAAAGAGCAAGATATAGAAACATTAAGCCCTGAAGAATTAAGAGAATTGAGTGAGACTATTGAAAACACGAAGAAGCCAAGCAACTGATATACCAATGTCGGTAAAACAAAAAGTATGGGAAAGAGATGGTGGGAGATGTATAGTGTGTGGTAATCCAATGGCTATGCCTAATGCACACTATATACCACGATCTAAAGGTGGTTTAGGAATAGAAGAAAATGTAGTGACATTGTGTACAAGCGTAACACCTAATCATTGCCATGAAAGATTTGATAAAGGAACTGTTAAAGAAAGAGAACAACTAAGAAAAATAATAAAAAAATACTTACAAGAAAAATATAAAGATTGGAATGAGGAAAAATTGATATATAAAAAATGGGGTGATTAAATGTGGATTATAATGTTTTATGCTAAACAAGTATTGAAAATATTGTTATTAATATTATTTATATTGTTAATGATAATAGCAATAATAGATGATTAAAAAACTATCGTAGTAATAAAACAATTATGTAAATCCTTTTTATTCTTACCTTGTTCTATATAAGAAATTGCGAGTTTGTGATAGTGAGTTTGGCAAATTTCTAAAAATATGATATAATAATAGCAGGAGGAACTATGAAAAAATATAAATTTGAAAAAATAACAGATGATACAGTTAAATTGTCATACAAAGATAAAGAATTCGAATTCAAAACAAATGTAAAATTAATAAGCGAAATGCAGGGTATTGTATCACAAGCTAGAATACAATTAATTCAAGACTTTGCAAAAAATGGACAATCAGTTAAAGACTTAGTTATTGAGAAAAAAGAAAATGGAAAAACATACTACGATAATTCAAATAAAATAGAACTTGAGAACATATACCAAGAAAAACTAACATTAGAATTTTTTGATAAAAAATGTGAAGAAATGTTTGGAATGGGATTAGTTGATTTAATGCAAGACATAGAACTTCAAGACGAAGAAGGAGAAAAATTTGCGACTGAATTTGCATCATATTTAAGTGGTAAAACTCCCAGTAAATAAAGTAGAAAATTCATATAATAAAAAACATCGAATAAACGAAACTATAATATGCTTTGCTTATGAAAGTGATTTAATACAAATATATGATTTTTATTGTGCTAGATATAAAAATATAACTTGGGAAGAATTTATGGATTTAGGAATAAATGAAGTGATGAAGAAACTTCAAAGCATTCCTGAAAGTGAACCATTACACAATATAATAAAATCACGAACAATAAACATAGGAAAAATAAAAGATAAAGACGAACGAAAATATTGGCGAGAATTAAAAGAAATAAATCGCATACCTGATATATATATACCAAATCAAGAATTAGATAAAAACTTAAAAGCAAAATTAGGAGGATTAAAAAATGGAAACAAATCTAATAAATTTTATGGAAAAAGTTCAAATACTTAATAAAGATTTAGCAATTTATAAAGACATAGAAAAAGGAATAATATTCCCATTAAATACAGTACATTTATTAGCAAGGCTTGATTATTTAGAATTAGATAAACAAGAATATACAATATCAAAATTCCAAAAGAAAATAGAAGATTTAAAATATGAAATAATAAACATCAAAAGACCAGTACCAAAAAACGAAATAACAAAAAAAGATGAAGATAAATATACAATAGTTGAAAAAGAAGTTGCAGTAAGACAAGTATGGAATGTATCAAATAGTGCAGGAGCATATAAAAGTTTTACAAATAAAGAAGAAGCTATTGAATATGCAAACGAAATAAATGAAAAAATACTAAAAGCACTAGCTTTATAGTTAGTGTCTAGCACTATGTATAAGCCATAACTCCCCATATGTAGTGTTAGACAGTGTCTATAAAGGCACTAATTCCTACAAACTCACTACCAATTTGAAATGGTTAGGGGGAATGAATAATTGAGGTTATTTATTTCTATAAAGGTGAGAATTAGTTTTTTATCTTTTTGGATTTTGCTATTCTTTATGAGTAGCATTGAGTAGATATACAATTTGTCGAAGTACAAGACAAGTAAACAGTAATCGCAGGAGTATTGATATTAAATATCATAACGAGAAAATGAAGTGTATGTAATTATATCTATTCAATGGTGCTTATAAAAGCAAAAAACGGGCAGATAGAGGGAACAGGCAAGCATTTTAATAGAACTGTTGGTGGGTTGGTATGATGCTTATAGGAGGTATTATATGAAATATGCTAATGTATTTTATATACCACATTTTAACATAATAGGCGGTATAGAAACATACGCTTATGAATTAGCAAAAAAATATCACGATAAAGATATAACGTTTGTATATAGTGACAATACAAGTGATAGAAAACAATTATCACGAATAAGAAAATATTGCAGAGTAATAAAACAGCCTTTTGATAGTAAAGAAAAAATAAAATGCAAAAGACTTTTTGTTATGTATAGATGTAAAATAGATTTATTTGAAGCTGATGAAGTGATACAAATAATACACGCAGATTATAAAGCACAAAAATTAACGCCAAACTTAGACGAAAGAATAAAAGAACATTACGCAGTTAGTGAAGCAGTAGCAAAAAGTTATGAAGAAATAAGTGGAGTAAAAGTAGGAACTTGTTATAATCCGCTAACAATAGAAAAACCTAAAAAGATATTAAGATTAATTTCGGCAACAAGACTTACAAAAGAAAAAGGTAAAGATAGAATGATAAAACTAGCCGATGAATTAGATAAAGCAGGAATACCTTATCAATGGTTAGTATTTACAAATGATAGTCTACCAATACCAAATGAAAATGTAATATATATGAAACCAAGACTAGATATAAGAGATTATATAGCAAATAGCGACTACCTTGTTCAGTTATCTGATACAGAGGCTTTTTCATATTCGGTGCTTGAGAGTTTATGTTTAGGAACGCCTGTGATTGTAACAAAAATACCAAGCTTTATAGAAATGGGTGTTGAGAACGGAAAAAACGGTTATATTTTGGACTTTAATATGCAAGATATACAAATACACCAGATATATAAAAACATTCCTAAATTCACGTTTAAACCACCAAAAGACATATATGATAAATTAATAATAAAAGAACCAAGCACATATAATGGCGAAGAAATGGTTCAATGTAGAGCATTGAAAAGTTATACAGATGTAGAGTTAGGGAAACATATAGTAAAAGGACATTTACTTCCTTGTAAAATAACAAAACAAAGAGCAGAAGAATTAATAAACCACCAAAAAGGAGCATTGATAGAAATATGTTAGTTATAATAATGGCAGGTGGGCATTACGACCACTTTGAAAAACATAAAGCGTTAAGCGTAATAAATGGAGAGCCACTTGTAGAAAGAACTATTAGATTACTTAAAGAAAACAATGTAAAAGACATTTATATATCAAGTAATAGTGATGAATTTAATAAATATGGGAAAGTAATACATCACGAAAATACTTTTAATTATGAAAATGGAATAATGACAGGTTATTGGGTAGACGCTTACTATCCAACGGAAAAACCTACAATATATTTACACGGAGATGTATATTATACAGAAGAAGCAATAAAAAAAATATTAAACCTAAATCCGAGTGTCAATACAATGATAGGTAATCAATATGCTTTAAATAAAGAACATAAAAAAGTAGGAGAGCCTTTTGGTTGGATTATAATAAATCAAAAATCATTTAGAAATGCAATAAATGAGTGCAAAAGATTACAAGACGAAGGCAAAACAGAAAGAATGCCAATAAGTTGGGAATTATATCAAGTATTAAACGGACATGATGTTAATGGATTTGATATAAGTGAAGATACATATTTAGCAATAGCTGATGATACACAAGACATAGACGCTCCGTGGCAAATAGAACTATTAAATAAGAAAGTAGGTATAAAATGAGTATAGGAGAATGTATAGTAGCAATAATAACAGTTATATGTTTTACATTTTTAGGAATATGTATAATCTATAAAGATATGTTTAAAGGAGATGATAAATAGTGCCTTGGAAGTCAGAAAGTCAAAGGAAATGGGGTAATAGTCCAGCAGGTATTAGAGCATTAGGTGGTAAAAAGAGTGTTGAAGAATGGAATAAAGCAACAAAAGGTAAAAAATTGCCTAAAAAGAAAGGAAAGTAAAATGGAAATAGTATATAAAAAATTAGAAGAACTTATACCTTATGAAAATAATCCAAGAGATAATGATAGTGCAGTAGAATATGTTGCTAATTCAATAAAAGAGTTTGGTTTTAAAGTACCTATTATAATAGACAAAAATAATGAAATAGTAGCAGGACATACTCGTTATAAAGCAAGTATAGAATTAGGACTTCAAGAAGTACCTACCATTATGGCTAATGATTTAAATGAAGAACAAATAAAAGCATTTAGATTAGCAGATAATAAGGTTAGTGATTACTCTATTTGGAATAATACATTATTATTAGAAGAATTAGAAGATTTAAAAGATTTAGATATTTTCACAGGATTTAACGAAAGTGAAATATTCGGTGTAGAATTAAATGAAAAAAACAATGATTTTTTAAATGATATTATTGAAGAAAATGGAGAAGCAACATTAACAATAAAATACAAATGTAAAAATATAGATGAATTTAACGATATTATGAATTATATAGATAATATAAAAGATAAATATGAATAATAAAGAAGTTTTAGTTGTTGAAATAAGTGGGAAAAGGCCTGGAAATGTCAAACAAAGGCCTACAGAAAGTTATGAAATAAATTATGATAAAGTAATAATATCTAATAATTCGATTGATTATGAAACAAATTGGAAAATTATAAATGTTCCAAAAGATTACGAAGAATGGTATAAACAAAATTACAAGCATAGTGAGAATGCTTGGTATGCTCCAATGAATAGAAGTTATGCAATAAAATACGCAAGAGAACATGGTTATAAATATTTAATACAATTAGATGATAATATTATGGAAATATGTATTAAAATGGCACGAAAAAATAAAAGGGTGTTTGTGCCAAATAAAAAAATGAAGTTTGATGACATAATAGATATGTTGGTATGTGTATTAAAAAATACTAATGCAGGAATGACAGGCTGTAATTTAGAAAGTATGAGCACACCTAATAATCAATTTTTATCAGAAAGATAAGGTAGTTTTGAAGATGATATAGAATATAGATTAAAATTATATCAAATGGGTCTTCCGTGTGTTCAAGTTGTTCCATTTAGGTATGCTAAAACAGGGCAAGCAAAAAATAAAGATTTGAGCGGTTGCCGTGCAGAATATTTAAAACAAGGTGTAAAACGTGGAGAACAAATGAGAAAACTATATGGAGATATATATAGTTGTGGAATGACAACAGGAACTAAAGCAGGAAAATCAGGAGATACAGGAGAAAGAAGCAAACAAGTGTTATTTAAACATAGATTAAAACCAATTAAATGTGGTGTTATAATATATAATATGAAAGAAATACAAAATAAATTTAAAGAAATATTAAATCATTATAAATAAAGGAAGTGAAAAATAGTGGCAAAAGAAGATAATTTAATACCAGAAGCGCATAAACTAACACTCGAAGAACAGTCAGCAGGTGGCAAAAGGTCTGGAGAAGTTCGCAGAGAAAAAGCCACTATGAAAAAAACACTTGAAATGTTGTTAGATGAAAAAAATAAAAAAGCAAATAAAACATATAGGGAATTAAGTACACTAGGATTAATAAAAGGTGCTATTGATGGTAAAGCAGAAAACTATAAAACAATACTTCAATTACTTGGGGAATTAGAAGAACAACATAGTGAAACACCAAGTGTTCAAATTAACATAGTAGATAATAGCAATTTAGAAAAAACATTATATGAGGAGAATAAGAATGACTAGGGAATTAAGAGAAACTTTAGAAAAAATGAGAGAACATTTACTGTATAAAAGAGAAATAAGACTAACGCCAAAAGAATTAAGGCTAGTAATAAAGTATATACTTGAATTAGAAACAGCAGTAGTCGAGGGAATAGATGAAATTAATAATTAATATTCTACCACCAACAATAAATAAATATATAGGTAGAACTAATATATGGCAATATCAAGCAGATAAAAAGAAAGTACACGAAGCAATAAGACTTCAAACAATAGGCATTAATCCTAAATACGAAAAATGCAAAATGAAAATAACATATTATTTTAAAGATAAACGGAGACACGATCCAAGCAATTATGATAAAATGTTATTAGATGGATTAGTAGAAGCAAACATAATAACTGATGATAACTATGATGTTATACAAGAATTTACTACAATAGGAAAATATGATAAAGAAAATCCTAGAGTAGAAATAGAAATAAAGGAGATTTAATATGGAAGAATATAATAAAAAAGCATTAAAGATGTTTAAAGATGAAAAATTAAAAGGAATAACAATTGTAAATGCCGATACAAAAGAAATAATGGTTTATATAGATGAAGATGGAACTACAATAAACAATGAAGAAGTTTTAGTAATATTAAATTATTACAATACAGAAAATAAAAAGAATATTGTTGAAAAAGATGGAAAATTTTATTGGAAAGAGGTATAATATGGAATTCGTAAAAATAGGTAAAAATTATATGATTAAAGGAAGCAATGGTCGTATAGTTAGCGAAAAGGAAAAACTAGAATTAGAAAACAAAGAATTAGTATTGAAAGATATTGAAAGTTGTGATTGTCAAAAAGAAACAACTAAAAAGATAACTAAAAATAAGAAAAAAATTAAAGAAATTGAAAAACAATTAACGATAGACACTGTACTTGAAGAAGAGGTGCAAGATGATACTATCGAAGAAACAGATAAATCTATATAATGACATAATAAGTCCTAATATACCTAATTTGAGTGTATTAGGAAGTACACAAAGTGGTAAAACATACGATATATGTGGAGCATTAATACAATATGCTAGTAATTTAAGAGATTATGAAAAAGAACAAAGACAAAACAAAGATTATGTACCAAGAGAATATAATGGTGCAATAATAGGTTGGACTACTGACACAATAAAGTCAAATATAGTAGATAACCTAGTAAACATATTAGAAAAAGAATATAAATTTAAAAATGGCAAAGACTTTGTATTAAAGTATGGTAATCAAGATAAGTATTTAGAGATATACGGTATTAAGTTTTACTTTTTTGGATTTAATACAGCATTATCATTCAATAAGATACTTGGTAAACCGTTAGTATTTTGTTGGGTAGATGAAGCAGCTAGAATATACACCAGCCCATCACTTAGACAATCATTTGATGAAATAGTCGGAAGAATGATGTCGTTTAGTGGACACCCATATTATAAAAGAATAGATAGCTACAATGTTGAGGGAAGTCAAAACCACCCATATAAAAAAGAATACATTGATAAAAGAGATTGGAAACAATATATATTCTACCCTTATGACAATCCAGTATTAGATACAGAAGAAAAAATAAAAGAAGCAGTTAAAGCGTTTCCAGAAGGTAGTTTAAGAGAACAAAAAGTATTCAATAAATGGGTAGTAGCAGAAGGTAAAGTGTTTAATAATGTACCAACAATAACAGAAGAAGAATTTAAAGAAAACTATTTGATAAGAGAAATAGGAATTGGTTGTGATTATGGTAGTGTAAATGCAACAACATTTTGTGGTATAGCATTATGCCAAAATACACAAACAAGAAGATGGGAACTTGTATTGATAGATACATATTATCACGACCCAAAAGTTGAAGGAGATACACCGACAACAGAATTCTTTTCAAATCAATTAAAGACTTATATAACATACTTACAAAAGAAATATGTAGGTAAAAAGGTAAATACATTGGTAATAGATAGTGAAGCAAGTCATTTTAGCAATAGACTTGAAGTAGATGGAATACGCCACGAATTAGCAAAAAAGAACAATATGACAGTAGATAAGTCAGTACAATTAATGCAAAGTTTATTTGAAAAGCAATTATTAAGAAAAATTGAATTACCAACAATAAGATACTTTCAAGGCGATACACCTATATATGCAGGACACGATATAGGATTAGAAGAATTAGAAAGTTATCACTATGACAAAATTAAAAGTGAGCGAGAAGGAATAAATGCCTATGTTAAGGAATTTGACCATTATTGCGATGGAACTCGTTATATCATTATGGAATATTCACTTACTGGGCGTTGTCCAATAGTATAGGAGAAACTATGAAAGAAAAAATAATTAAAATATTAAAAAAATATAATTTAAAATATGAAGATAAAGAAATGTGTGATTGTATAACAGTTTATAATAAAGAAAATTATGATTTTACAATACAACTTGACAGTGAATGGTTAATTGCATTCGATTGGTTTGGAATATCAAAAGATTTATTAAAACCTATGATTGAAATATTAGAGGTGCTTGATGGAAATAAAATGCAAAAAGACTAAGCGTTTCTTATGTGAAATAAACTACAATGAAATAATTACACTTTTAGAAAAATATGGTGTAGTATTAGAAAGACCACTTGAAATAGTGATACCTTGTAAAAATTGCCGAGAAAGTGAAGTATATCACATATATAAAGACCACTATGTATTTAAAGAAAATAAAAAAAAGTGAAAAAATTTCGCTTTTTCTATTGACTTTGTTATGTTATAATGTTATAATGTATATAGGAACAAGGAAAGAGGTAGATAAAATGAAGCAAGAAATTGAAAAAAGAAAAAAATTAATAGAAGGGCTTAAATATGAAATCGAAGATTTAAAAGAATGTACAACAAAGGAAGGCATTGAAGATATAACAAATTATTACGAAGATGAATACAGTTATATAAGAATTCATTACAATTACGAAGATAGTTCAGTAGAAGAAATGAAAGAAAATGAAATTGAAGAAATTGAACGTGTTATTAAAGATATAGAAAAGGAATTAGAATACCAAATCTTCTAATTCCTCCTATAATGCTACCAACGGAGGTTGCAAGTCCTCGTATAAAGCAGAGCATAGGAAGAAGGTAATAAAATGTTAAATCAATATGTATTAGTAGGAAGACTATATGAAATGAAAGAAATAGGAGAAAGTAATGTATTAATTACACTTGCTGTTCCTAGAAGTTATAAGAATACTGATGGAGAATATGAAACAGATTATATTGATGTATTATTAAGAGGTGGTGTAGCCAAAAACACATTAGAATATTGTAAAAAAGGCGATTTAATAGGTGCTAAAGGTAGAATAGAAAATCTTAAAGAAAGCGTAATACCTGCAATAATTGGAGAAAAAATATCTTTTTTACAAAGTAGCAAAGGAGAATAAAGATGGAACAAATTATTGAATTATATAATTTAGCAGATATGTTAAGAACATTAAATCTAGAAAAGAATGATATAGATACAATAAAAGAAGTATTAGAATTTATAGCAGAGAAATTAGAAAACATAGGAGATGAATTAAATGGCGAAATTAAATAAAATGCACTACTGCACATCAAAAGGAGAAAAGAAATTAAATTGTTATTATATAACTATACCAAAAGAAATAGTAGAACAAGCAAAAATAAACGAACAAGTAAAAATATATGCAAAAGGAAACAAAATTATAATAGAAAATCAAAATGTTGACAAACAAACAAATGTATGATATAATCATAATATAGAAGTGCAGTGTAATAGACCTTTAATGGTGCTATTGGAAGCATAGGGAGAGAAACCTTATGCTTTTTTTGTTGGAGGTTATTATGAAAAGACTAAAAGAACTATGGAAACATAGAAAATGGACTTTGTATTTATACTATAACGGAGTATTAATTGCAAAGAAAAAAATTAATGAAAACGAAGCACCTGCTGAAAATAGTTATATATGTAGTGTATATTTTAAAAAGAAAATGTTTGGAAGTAATAAAGCAGGAGTAATAGTTAAACCTATAAGGTTATTAAAAAATGACGAAAAACACAAAAGGACATATTGGGGAACTACCTTTGAAACTGGAATAGAAATTTAAAAGAAAGGAGTTAGAATATGTTAGGTAATTTAAGACATTTTAATCCATTACAAGCACCTTATATCAAAATAAATGTCAAAGTAACAAGTGCTGGAGAAACAAACGGCAAGCCAAACATAAAAGAAGATGAGAAATATGTATTAGCTCCATCTGCAAAGAAAATAGGAACATACATAAGAAATCAATTATTTGGTTCTGACCTTTTAACACAAAGCGAAGGACTTGATATAAATTGGTTAATGCCTACACTTGGGGAAGCGTTAGAATTATCAGTTTATGAAAAAGAAAGTTTTATATATATCCACAAGTTTGATAATAAAATATATCTAGAATGTATTAAGAAATGTGATATACATAACTTAGTACAGAGATACGATAAAATCATCAGTTGTGATATTATACAAGACTTTGAAGGTAAAGAATACAATTATTGCCTAAAAAGACATATAGAACTAAAAGACGGTAATACAACATTAGTATTCACTGCATATAGACAAGATAAAAAAGGCGATGGAAAATGGTTTGAAATACCATTAAGTCAATTTAATGAATTAAATGGTACAGATTATAAAAAAATATACGAACTACCATATGAAGTAATTATTAATATAGACATTGGTCAAGATTTCTTCAAAGATAGTGAAAAATTCTTAAATGAAGAAATGGAAGTATATAACACATTATGTGAAGAAGTACAAAAGACTAAAACTAGAATAGCAACTACACAACATTATCAAACTGGAGATGTATATAATCAATGGCAACCAAGTGCTAACATATATGATGTTAAAACAATAAGTGTAGCAGGTATGCAAGATTTCTTTACATTATTGCCAGGAGATAAAGAACACGCAGTATTTGAATATTTACAAGGAAATATAAGAGTAAATAATTATATAGATACATTTAAGTTTTGTGATTATCAAATAATTCAAATGGCAAACTTAAGCCCAGCAACATTTGGTTATGAAAAAGACAATTATCAAAATGTGGCAAGTGTAGACTTATCAATGAACTTAACTGAAATGACTATTGAAGCGATAAAACGCCAAATAGAGCCACAAGTCAATAAATTAATAGAAAATGTTATAAAATTACAAGAACTATTAGGAATTGAAGATAATCGTATACCAAACGACTTAATATGGGATTATGGAAACAATGAAAAAATAGATGATGATAAGAAACTTAAAACACTACAAGCAATTCAAAGAACCATGGGTATTCCATATAGTACAAGAGCAAAAATCTTAACACCTATATTGAATAAACTAATAGATGAAAAAGTAAATGCTGATGAGTTGACAAAAGCATATAAAGAAGAAAGTAATGAGTTAAAAATAAATTATGAAGAATTCTAATTTTATAGCCGATAGTGTATTTAAAGTAAATCTTAATTACACAAGACTACAAAACAAGACAAAAGAGTTATTCTTTAGATGTTTAGACGAAGAACGCTCTATTGAGTATTTTAAAGCCGAAATAAGAAAGATTTGGGGAAAGATAGACTATTCGTACCAAGATGAGCAAATTGCTGAATATGAGGCGATTATACATGAAAGAAACATACAAGGAAAAGAGGTAGTCGAAGAAATACCAAAAGGCGAAGAAGGAAGTCTATTTGCATTAGTGCCAACATCGGTAATAATAGCCGTTGATAATAAATTTGTTAAAACAAAGGAACGAGAATATAAAAATTCACTTGAAAGTTATGCTTATAAAAATGACAAACAAGAGTATTTAAAATTGAAAGTCACAAAGTATAATAATCAAGTAGTTCCTTATTATTCAAAAACAACAGGACAAATATTAAGATATGTACAACCTAGCACATATAATTCAATGATACATAATACAAATTTAACTCGTAGTGGTTGGAACACAACACTAAATGACGCTGATAAATTAGATGTAAGTATGTTTTATATACCTTATCATTCATTTAGTTGTATAGATTGTATAGAACATCAAAACAAACCTATGACAAAAGAACAAGTTATTAATATGGTAGGTTATGCAGAAGAAACAAGTGGAGATATTCTACACCCTAACTGTAAATGTGAACTAACGATGTACACACCAGATACAGAAATTGAAAAAAACAAATATAGTACAGCAGAGTTAGAAGAACAATATCACATAAGACAAAAAGTAAACTCGTTAACATTAAAAAAAGAAGAAATTCTAACTGATTTAAAAATTCAAAAGTCGTTAGGAATTCAAGCAGAAGTTGACAAACTTAATCAACAACGCAATAAAATAAATTCTCAAATAAGAGAATTAAAAGAGGCTTTACCTACTACTGAACTACAAAAACAAGTAGTAGCAATAAATAGATAAAGCAAAGACCAGCAATCCTACTTGAATGTCTATAAACTTTAAGCAGGAATGCACTTCTAAATATGTCGACAAATAGGAGGAAGAAAATGGATATATCAAAATATATCACAAACAAGGATATCCAACTATCCAATGATGATATAAACATCGAAAAGTTGGAAAAAGATATTAGAAAA
>JAZLDP010000070.1:0-2501 GCA_045614835.1 Clostridia bacterium
ATATAGATAGTGTATTAGATGCAATAAATGGTGAGGTAATATAATTATGAGTACAAGTGATAAATTGACTTATTTAAACACAACTAAAACTAAAATAAAAGATGCTATTAATTTGACTGGTGCCGATATAACAAATGATACATTTAGGCAATATTCAACTAAGTTATACGATAGTTATTTAGATATCATCAAGAATGGTACAGGTGCACTTTATGATAATATGCCTAAGGTCACTGGTAGTGGCTCTGAGTTATCTCTGCAGAATACTGCAGATGCACCAATGGTATTAGAACTTGGGGCAAGTGATACCACACAAAAGACCACTACTGGCAAGAATATTGCTAATATAAGTAGTTTGCAAGTTGGAAAGGCTTGGAATGGTGATAGTAATACAAGTCGAGCAACTATTGTAGGGATAGAAGCATCACCAAATACAAATTATGCTTTAAGTGGAGATATATCGAGTAATTCTCATTTAACTACATTAAGAGCCATTACTTATAACAGCAGTAATACAGGAGTAACTACTGCTATACACCCAACAGATAATGGCTATGTAAATTTCACTACAACTTCAAGTACAAATAGATTATCTATTGAAGTATTAGCCGATACGACTATTACTTCTGATATGATAGCAAATATAATTATACAATTAGAACTTGGTACTAAAACAGACTACGAGCCATATACTGGAAAAGAACCAAGCCCTAGTCCAGACTACCCTCAAGACGTAAATGTAGTAACAGGGAATAATACAATAGAAGTAAATTCTATGAATATATTAGAGATTACTTTAACTACTACGACGCAAAATGGTGTTACTGTTACGGTGAACGACGATGACACAATAACTATCAATGGAAGACCAACTACTTTAACTATCTTTAAAATTGGAGAAATTTCTTTAAATAAAGATGAAACTTATACATTAACAGGTGGCCTTTCGACATCAAGTTATAGACTTGATATGAGACCATTAAATAACCCCACTGCCTCTATATACAATGGTTGGGTAAGTTCCCCTAATACGCCAGCCGACAATAAACCGACATATACTATGACAGAAAATGTAACACTTGGTTGTTACTTGCGATTGTCTGAAATCACAACATATAACAATGTAACTATTAGACCAATGATACAAATTGGTAATATATCACAAATTAGGCAAACTTATTCTTTAACCCTAGGCTCTCTTGAACTTGCTAAAATAGGCGATTATGAAGATAAAATATTTAATAATGTGCCAAGCAGTCCATTGTATGATAGTTCACTAGTCGAGGGTGGTTGGTATAAACATAAAGTAATATATAAAGACATTCTCGACGGAACTGAAACGTGGTCAATGCCAATAACAAATTTGTTTGAAGTGCATAGAAAATATGGAGAATTTCCTTTTGTTCCTTTGTTCGGTAAATCAAATTATTATATATATAATCCTGTTCAAAGTGGTATTGATGCAGCAACTAAGAATGGAGAGTTTGCACTACAAAATTATGGTGGTGATTATAATTTATTCATCAAGAATATCGATTATTCGAATGTTCAAGATTTTGAATCACATTTACAGCAGCTCTACGCTGATGATAAACCAGTATTAATATATTTCCCACTCGAAAACCCAGTAAACGAGCCAATCACAGATACTACCTTAGTATCACAACTCGAGGCTTTAAAAAATGCTACAAGTTACGATGATGAAACTAACATATCACAAACAAATGCTAATAGACCTTTTATCATATCGGCTAGTGCTATAAAGAATAGTATGGAGAGTGCATAATATGAAAAACATACAAAAGATAAAAGACTATTGGTGGCTACTTACAACAATAGGTGGAATACTAATAGCGTTTATAGGTGGAATTTGGGCTCTTGCACTTAAATACAACGAGATTTGCAATAAGAATAATGAAATACTCGACACTATCAAAACAACTCAGCAAATGGCTTTAAAATCGGTTATATGGAACGATAATATTCCTTTGCCAGAAAGAGCAAGTGCATGTGATGTATATTTGAGTGCTGGATATAATTCTTTGACTAAGAAAGAATGTCAAGTAATAATTGATAAAGGCTCTGAGCAAGGGCTTTTTTAGATGGAGGTAATGATGAATAACTTTATTGAATGGGAATTATTAAGGAACTATACTACATTTATTGGTGTAGTATTTATGGTTGTTGAAGCAACTAAAGATATGTATTTAATACGTAAAATTCCAACAAAGTATTATAGTATGATCATATCATTCTTGTTACTTTGTTCGGTCAATTATGTATCTAATACTTTTATATGTACTGATATGATACTTTATATACTAAGTTCAATTTCGATAAGTATGGGTGCAAATGGTGTAAGCGATTTTAATAAAAAGAAAGGAATAGATAAAAATGAGTTATAGACCATTAACAAAAGAGAATGTAAAAGAATTTAAAAATTTTGATTATCAAGAATTTAAGTGTAAATGTGGAGGTAAATATTGCAATGGCTATCCAGT
>JAZLDP010000071.1:0-3699 GCA_045614835.1 Clostridia bacterium
TCAAACAACTCTACTTGTTTATCTTTGATAGTTGTTTCTACGTCATGTAGAGAATTTTGGCTACTTTCTCTTACATCTCTCAATCTCTCAATCTCAGTAGTTAATCTCTCATCTTCTGCTTTTAAGTGATTATATTTTTCTTTTTGAACATTAATCTCACCGCTTTGTTTAGTAATAGCAATATTAAGTTCAAGTATTTTATCTTTTAACACGTTAATATCTAAATCAACTGTATTTGTTTTTTCAAACGCCTCATTGTATAGGCTATCCGCTTTTTCTTTTTCAGAAATTCTATATTCAAGTTCTTCAATAATTGCGTTAATTTTATCAGTAATTGCCTTCTTAGTATCGCTTGCAGTATCATACTGATGAATATAATGGTTAACCTCTAACACTTTCAACTGATCTTTTAAGTCATGATAAATTTTAGCTGTTTCTGCTTGTTCTTTAAGAGGTTTTAATTGTCTATCAATCTCTTGTATTAAGTCATTAATTCTATTTAGGTTGTCTTGAGTATTTAGAAGTTTTCTCTCAGCTTCAACCTTCTTAGTCTTGAACTTAGAAATACCTGCCGCTTCCTCAAACATAGCTCTTCTATCTTCTGGTTTAGCTTTAACAATTTCGCCAACCATACCTTGTCCGATAATAGAATAACCGTTCTTACCAATACCACTATCGTGAAGAAGGTTAACAATATCCTTTAGTCTAGTTGGAGCTTTGTTAAGTAAATACTCACTATCACCACTACGATATAATTTACGAGTGATAATAATCTCATCATATTCAGAATTAAACATCTTGTTTGTATTGTCGAATACTAGAGAAACTTCACAAAAACTAAGACCCTTTCTTTTCTCAGTGCCTTTAAAAATAACATCTTGCATAGATTGTCCACGCAAGTTTTTGCTTCTTTGTTCTCCAAGTACCCATCTAATAGCATCAGATACATTACTTTTACCACAACCATTAGGTCCAACAATGGCAGTAATACCTTCTTCAAAGTCAATCTTTTGATAATCTGCGAAGGACTTAAATCCTACCATTTCAACTCGTTTAAGGTTCATTTGTAAAACTCCTAAATAAATTATTGCACTTAATATTTTAACATAACTTAAAGCATTTCACAAAAGATTTAATGCTATATTTATAAATAATAAATATTATATATAATAATATGATACAAAATTACTCTTTTGCATTAACCAACCAGTCCCATTAATTACCTTGCGAATAGCACATAGTCTTACACCTCACCACTATTATGCAAAGCAAATAAAAACACCTATTCAAAGCCAGTTATTATCACTTTGCATAGGTGTTATCTTTATTCAAAATCTGTTTTAAAATCGGTATATTTTTTAATATAAAATTCTGCGCATTTTTCTTCGGCAACTTGTTTGCTAGAAGCAGTTGCTTCCGTAATTTTTTCTCCTTCGACCCAAAGCCCTACTGTGTGTATTTTCTCGTGGTCAAGACCAGTTGAAGAGATTATTTTATACTCGAAACTCTTAGCCAAAGACTGCATATATTCTTGAAATTTTGATTTGTAATCAATACTATTTTTTAGTACAAATCGGATATTCTCCATATCCTTAATAATATATTTTTCGATTAATTTTTCGGCCTCCGAAATACCACCATCTAGATAAACAGCGCCAATCAAACTCTCAAATAAATCTGCTATATTTTTCTTACCAAGCTGAGATAAAGACCTAGATTTTAAGGCAAGTTTATCCAAACTTAAAGCTTTAGAAATATCTACCAAATAATCTGTAGACACAAGAGAAGCTCTTAGTTTTGTAAGCACACCAACTTCAAAATTAAAATTCTTATACACGAAGTCGGATACGACAAATTCGATAATCGCATCACCCAAAAACTCCAACCTTTCATAACTCTCAGTCATATTATCATTAGCATAACTTTGATGAGTTAGAGCCTTATCAAGAAGAGTTTTATCGTTAAATTCATAACCAATTTTACTCTCTAACTCGGTTAGTCTATTCATTACTTTCTCCAAGACTTGACTTGCCTAACTTGTCAGTAATTTTGGCAATTAATTTACCTTTGTGCATAGAATACATTTGCTCAATACAAGCAGTAAAGCTAATAGCCTTACTATTTCCGTGAGCTTTGACAAGTAGTTTCTTGCAACCAAGAAGAACGGCACCACCCTTGTCTTTATAATCAAATCTACCTTTCAAATTCTTGAAGGTCTTTCTCATAAACAAAGCACCAATCTTGCTGATAAATCTAGATTTGATTTCTTTCTTAAGTGATTTAAGGATACACTTCATAGCACCCTCAGTACTTTTTAGTAGTACATTACCAGCAAAGCCATCAGCAACAATTACATCAACCTCGCCCTTCATCATATCTCTTGCTTCCATATTTCCAACGAAGTTGATATCTTTGTTATTAGAAAGTAATGCAAAAGCCTCTTTAGTTAAAGTATCGCCCTTATGGTCTTCAGTTCCGACATTAAGAAGTGCTACTCTTGGTTTTTTGTTGCCTAGAATATTATGATAAGCAGAAGCCATTACTGCGAATTGCTCAAGATATTCTGGCTTACAGTCCATATTAGCGCCACAATCACAAATACTAAGAGTACTACCTGTTGCAGAATTAAATACAGGACACAAAGCAGGTCTATGAATACCTTTAATACGGCCAAATTTCATAAATCCACCAGTAAGAACAGCACCGGTTGAACCCGCACTAATAACACCCACTGCATCTTCGTGCTCGTTAGCATAATCAAAAGCCTTAACAAGAGAGCTATTTTTCTTAGTTCTGATAGCAACTGTTGGACTTTCATTGTTGTCAATCACTTCTTCAGCATCTATTATTTCAATTTGCTTTTCGTTATATTTATATTTAGATAGTTCTTCTTTCAACATATCTTCCTTTCCAGAAAGAACAACTACAATTTTATCATTTTTATTAACTGCAGCAATAGCACCTGCTACCACTTCTACTGGTGCATAGTCGCCACCAAATGCATCTATAACAATTTTAACCATATTTCTCACCATAATTTTTATTTAAAATTAGTATATATCAAAATTATTAATAAATCAAATATATTAGAGGATTTTTAAAGCCTAGTCACGAAAAAAGCATCAGTATTAACTGATGCTTTAAATTTCTTTTGAAAGATAGAATTACTTAGTTTCTTTCTTTTCTTTTTCAACAACAACTTTTTGTTGTCCATCATAGTAACCACATTTTCTACAAACTCTATGATTTGCCTTTAGTTCGTGACAGTGTGGACATTCAACCATAGAAGGTGTTGTAATTTTCCAATTCGCTTTTCTTGAATTGCGTCTTGCCTTCGAAACTTTACCCTTTGGTACTATAGCCATATTGCACCTCCTAATTATTTCTTAATCATTGTAACTCTAAATTTCCTAGAATTACCATATTGTGCTTAAACATTCTATACTAAATTTAGTCATTTGTCAATTAGTATTTAACAAATTATTTCAATTTATTGATAGTTTTTAATGTTTCTTCTGCAATAACCATCTCTTCGTCAGTAGGAATGATAAATACTTTAACTTTAGAATCTGCAGTAGAAATCTCAACTTCTTTACCCCTAGGAGCGTTATAGTTAAGTTCTCTATCCACTTTAACACCCATAAATTCAAGGCCCTCAGTAACAGATTCTCTAAGTTCTGGAGTATGTTCACCACAACC
>JAZLDP010000072.1:0-4995 GCA_045614835.1 Clostridia bacterium
CACTATGACTCTTGCAGCTCAAGGTAAAGCATTAGCAATGGACTACGGCGCTATTGATAAAGCACCAGAAGAGAGACAAAGAGGTATTACAATCAATACTTCACACGTTGAATACGAAACAGAAAGAAGACACTATGCACACGTTGACTGTCCAGGACACGCAGACTATGTTAAGAATATGATTACTGGTGCTGCTCAAATGGACGGCGCAATCCTAGTTGTTGCATCTACAGATGGTCCTATGCCTCAAACAAGAGAGCACATCCTTCTTGCTAGACAAGTTGGTGTTCCATACATTGTAGTATTTATGAACAAAACTGACCAAGTTAACGACCCAGAACTACTTGAATTAGTAGAAATGGAAATCAGAGATTTGTTAACTGAGTATGGTTTCCCTGGAGACAAAACTCCAATTATCAAAGGTTCTGCTCTTAAAGCTCTTGAAGCTGCTAAAGAGGGTAAAGTTGATGATCCTGCTTGTGCTCCAATTAACGAATTAATGGAAGCTCTTGACAGCTACATCCCTGAGCCAGAAAGAGAAACTGACAAACCATTCCTTATGCCAGTTGAAGACGTATTCACAATCACTGGTCGTGGTACAGTTGCTACTGGTAGAGTAGAGAGAGGTACTGTTAAAGTTGGTGATACAGTTGAAATCGTTGGTATGGGTTCAAAACTACAAACAGTTATTACTGGTGTAGAAATGTTCCGTAAGATGCTTGACCAAGCTCAAGCTGGTGATAACGTAGGTCTTCTACTAAGTGGCGTACAAAGAAATGAAATCGAAAGAGGTCAAGTTCTATGTAAACCTGCTTCTATCGCTCCTCATACTCACTTCACATCAGAAGTTTACGTTCTAAAGAAAGAAGAGGGTGGCCGTCATACTCCATTCTTCAATGGTTACAGACCACAATTCTACTTCAGAACTACTGACGTTACTGGTACAATCGAATTACCAGAAGGCGTTGAAATGGTTATGCCTGGCGATAACGTAAGAATGACTATTAAGTTAATCACTCCAATCGCTATCGAGCAAGGACTTCGTTTTGCTATCCGTGAGGGTGGTAGAACTGTAGGTTCTGGTGTAGTTAGCTCAATCATCGAGTAATTAAACCAAAAAAAAAGAAACTAAAGCAATTTAGTTTCTTTTTCTTTTTTTATAAGCTATGCAAAGTATTATAATATTGCTTTAAATAAACATTTTTTGTCAATAATAATGATTGAAAACTAGTGAGTTAAGTTGTGGATTTTGAATAAATTTGACTATATAATATATATTTTTTATTTTTCTTTTTCTTATGACTATGGTATACTAAATTAAGTAGGAGTGATGAATTATGGCGGAAAAAAACAGATTTACTCGAAGAGTAACCCAAGATAATTATATTTCTGAGAAAATTGATGTTCTAGAAAACAATTTGTTGGGTACTTATGATGCTGATGGTGAGTATGTAATTGCGCCTCAGATTATCAAAGAATTGTTATCGTTAGAGAAGGTTAAAAAGAGAACTTTTGCTAACTCTGTTTTTTGTGTCGGCAATTTGTTAGGTTATGGTGAGCTTATATTTGAACTAGTTTTTGATGAGAAAACACATAACGGAAAGAGTGCTTCTGCTACATTGTATTTACTTGAAGATGTACATAAAATCAATGGTTATCTTCAGAATACAATCAAGTCAAGAATTGAACATTTTAATGAAAATGTAGAGAATTTTATTGAAGCAACTTATAAATTTTTTAATATTAAAGCTGAAGAAGATGATGAAGATGATGATGCTGAGGTATTAGAGAGAAAATTAAAAGATGATTTAGATTTAGAAGACAGTTATATTATTGCTAAAAAACAATATTCACTAATGCTACTTAAGCTTACTGAAGAGAAATTGCTTGATGCATATGGTAAGTATTTTACAGCAAGAATTTCTGCTCTTACTAAATTAGATAACGAATTCAGTAGAGCGGTATTAGATAGTTTTAATGGTCAATATGCTCTAATTCAAAATATATTCCTTAAAGAAAAGAACTATGAAATGCTTAACGAACTACTAGATAAGAGCATTGAGGAATTATCTGGCGTTAATGCACAATTCATTATTCAAGAACAACAATTTGAAAATATGATGAAACCTGCACTAGAAACTTTCCAAAATAGTGTAGACAAAATCAAAGAAAGATACGAAGGAAAGGCTCTAAGTTCTCTTGATAAGAGAGATAGAAAGAAGGTTGAAGCAATCTTCGAAGACTCTAAAAATATTGATTTAGAAGAGCCTGAAGTCCATACATCTAATCAATCTGCAAAACAGATAGTTAACGAATTGTCTGGCGGTAAGAGTTCGGCTAATAAAGTTGCTGAAGGTAGAGAGCAAAAGTCTAGTGATTTAGTTTCTGAAATTAAACAAAGAAAAGGTGCTTCTCAACAACAACAAACAAAGGAACAACCGGCTAAAGAAGAGAGTTTCTATGCTAATTTTAAACAAAATAGGGCATCTGGAATTAGTTATGCTGCTGGTAGTCCTTCTAAGGTGGTTGATACTTCTAGAAGTAGTCATATTGATAGTCAGCCAGGTGTAGAGGAAGTTGCAGCCTCTTCTTTAAAAGATAGAATGACAAGACTTGAAAGATTTAAATCTCAGTCAATTAGCGAAACTTCAAAAGAACAAACACAACTTGATTTAATGCGTCAGAGACAACAAATGATGCGTCAAAATCAATCTATGGATATGGGCGAAATGTAAATTAATCAAGATAAATAATAGGGGTGAAACTCCTATTATTTTTTTGTGTAAAATTTTTTAAAACATATTCTTATAAGAATAATAAAATAAAAACATTTTAAAAATTTTTAATAATAAATAATTACGATATAATATCAAAAAACTTTCGCAAAACACTTGATTTTTTGGATATTATAGTGTATATTATTATTAGGATAAAGATAATAGAGTTTGAATTTTGACAAGAACTCTATTTTTTATTGTGAACAAGCATTGACATTAACTATAAACTATGTTAAAATTATCAGGCTTAGATTGAACTTTAAGGAGAAAGATATGAGAAACAATATTATTATTGCTTGTACTGAGTGTAAACAAAGAAATTACGACAGTCAAAAGAATAAGAAAAATGACCCAGACAGAATCGAAGTTAAAAAGTATTGTAAATTCTGTAAGAAGCATACTGTTCATAAGGAAACCAAATAATTATTATTAAGAAGGATTAATGAAATATGGCAAAGAAAAATGTACAGCCTGCAAACGAGGAAGTTGAAGTAATTGCTCCAGATACTGCTGAAGTTACTCCAGCTGAAGAAACTAAAACCAAGACTAAAGCTAAAGAAGTGAAGAACACTAAGAACGAGACTAAGTCAAAAGAAAAAGTTTCTGCTAAACAGGAAAATGATACTAAGAAAAAAGACAACAAGAGTTCTAAAAACAAAAATAAGAAAGAAAGAAAATCAATGAAGAAGAGAGCTTCTGAAATCATTAGCGAACTTAAGAAAGTTTCTAAACCTTCTTTCGGAAAAGTTGTTAAGAACACTAGCGTTGTTATCGTTGTTGTTGCTATATGTACACTTTTACTTTTTGGTATGGATAGATTGTTTAGTTTAGTTTATAATTTATTATTACCATAAAAGTTTATTAAATTTGTACAAGGAGATTTTCGATGGAAGAAATGATGAACAACAATATAGACAACCTAGAAGATAGAGTTGATACAGAAGTTGTAGAAAGTTCTATCTCAGAGGAAGCGATTGATGCAGTTGAGACTGTATCTGCTACTGAAAATCGTATTGACGATACTACAGAAGCAAAAGTTGATGCAGCAATCGAAAATGCAAAATGGTATGTTTTGCATACATTCTCTGGTTACGAAAATGTTGCTAAAGAGAACCTAGAAATCGTTAAAGATAAATATAGTTTGCAAGAAAGAATTTTTGACATCGTTATTCCTATGGAAGATGTTGTTGAAGAGAAGAATGGCAAAAAGAAAATCGTTTCTAGAAAAGTTATGCCAGGATATATTATGGTTAAAATGATATATGGTGATGACATTTGGCATGCAGTTACTCGTACTAGAGGAATTACAGGCTTTGTAGGACCTAAGGGTCGTCCTTTGCATTTAACTGAAGAAGAAATTAGAAAGATGAGACTAGAGAAAAATACTGTAGTTGACATTACTATTACCGAAAATGATAAGGTAGAGGTTCTAGATGGAGCACTTAATGGCTTTGTTGGAACAGTAATTTCTGTTGATAGAGAAAATGCAAAATGTAGGGTTATGGTTGAAATGTTCGGTAGAGATACCCCAGTTGATTTGAACCTTGACCAAATTAGAAAAGTTGACTAAAATAATTTTGGTTTTATATAGAGCAATCTATTTAAAATATAGTGGGAGAAATGTAAATCTATAGTAATGCATTTCACTTATACCACATTTGCCACGAGAATGGCAGGAGGAAAAACAATGGCAGAGAAAAAGATTACCGCAGTTGTAAAATTACAATTACCAGCAGGAAAGGCTACCGCTGCTCCACCAGTAGGAAGTTCTTTAGGACCTTACGGAATTAACATTCCATCATTCACTAAAGATTTCAACGACAGAACAGCAGATAAAGCTGGACTTATTATTCCAGTAGTAGTTACTATCTATGCTGATAGATCATTTACATTTGTGTTAAAAACTCCACCAGCAGCAGTTCTTATTAAGAAGGCTTGTGGAATTGAAAGTGGTTCTGCAAATTCAATCAAAACTAAAGTTGCTAAGATTACTAAAGCACAAGTTAAAGAAATCGCAGAATTAAAAATGCCTGACCTAAATGCAGCTAACCTTGAAACAGCTATGAGCATGGTTGAAGGTACTTGCAGAAGTATGGGTGTTACAGTTATTGATTAAGTGGGAGAATAAAAATCTTTTAATTTATTCACTAAAACCACAAGGAGAAGAAAATTATGAAGAAAGGTAAAAGATATACAGAGGCTGCTAAATTAGTAGATA
>JAZLDP010000073.1:0-9145 GCA_045614835.1 Clostridia bacterium
AGTCCGGCAAATTTACTTTATATAGAAGCCTATAATAATAATGACCACAGTCCCGACACAACTCTTCAATAAACCTATAAACTTCGTCTTTTAACCCAACTAAAAGATTGTTAAATTGTTCACCTTTGAATTCTTGAGGAAATTCCACACCTATATATTTAGGCTTGTCTTCTATTGATATAAATTCAGCATTGACAGTAGGCAAAAGTTTGGCCTGTTTAAGTAGCTTTATATAATAATCTTTCATATTGAAGCCACTCTCTAACCAAACCTTTCCAACAAATCCATTAATAGGAGATAGAGTTGTTATTGGCAAATCAATTTTGAACGCTTTCTCTTGAGCAATTTTCTCTGCAATTTCCTTTAAAAACTTAAAGCACTCTGTCAACAATTTTCTATTGATTTGATTATCATCATTCGGGATATCATCTCTAGAGTTATTTGTTAAAAATGGTGCGTGAATTAGAGCGTGAACAGGAGTTGCGCAGTTTCTCACAGGAAAATAACAATACAGAGTTTCTTGCGTGAAATCATAATCCTCATCAAGAGGAACAGCAATTACCAATTTTGCTTTTTTATCTTTTTCATCTACCTTTAAATCTATTTCCTTATTTTCAATATAAAACTTATTTAAAACAGTTTCATTTTCTTTAAGTTCTATAGTCCCATTATTATCTTTCTTTTCATAACACTTAGTATACTCATCTGTTTCAACTTCAATTCTACTAATATTAGGCAAAAATAGTAATGCTTTGTAGAAAGGTAACGACAACTGCTTCTTTATTCCAGTTTCCTTATCATCATTCTCAGACTTAACACTAACCCTTATTAATGTATCAAAATCCGACTTAATAGGTTCAATTTCTTCCGGCATATTCATAATTGGAAAGCACAAATCATAATCTTTTTTCCAATTACCCAATTGTTCTTTTATTAGTTCATTATCCTTACATTTCTCGAAAGTCTCTTTAGTATACTTTTCACTAAATCTAATATGAAAACTATTAGAATGAACTTCAATCCACTCAGCATCATTTAGAAGCGAACGAAATCCAGTTCCCTTATTACCTATATCCGCCGACGATTTATCACTTGCTCTACCCACACACAATCTTTCTATTGTTTCAGCAGTAAATGTAGTACCAGTATTACCCACTTCAAGAATATTATTTTTATAAGTAATTTTTACTGAAGAAAGTTTATTGCTTTTTGTTTTGTTATATACATCATCAACATTTTGTAATAATTCTAGAATTTGTCTACCATTATAATCTCGTTTTAATTCGTATTCTTCACTACAAGCCTTCTCAAGTTCTGTCTTTAACCCATTAGGCCTTGTATATTTCTCAATAAAGATTTGTCGTAATTCTTCAATTGTACCCCAATTAACTTTTACCATACTATCCCCCATTATAACCCTAGTATATCATAAGTAATATTATCTTTCAATTATGTTTGTACAAAAAAGAAAAAACACTCTATATAGAGTGTTTTTATTTATAAAATAAATTAGTAATTAACACACAAAATGTTAAACACAGCTATTATTTGTTAACAGCATCTTTGAATTGTTTACCAGCTCTAAATGTAGGAGCTTTGCTTGCAGGAACTGCAATAGGCTCTTTAGTTCTAGGGTTGATGCTTGTTCTAGCGGCTCTATTCTTAACTACGAATTTACCGAAACCAGCAACATTAACTTCTTCGCCTTTCTTAAGTTCTCTAATGATAGCAGCAACGAAACCATCTACTACACTAGTAACTTCTTTTTGAGTTAGTCCTGTTTCTTCAGCAACTACTTTAACAATATCTAATTTATTCATAATTATCTCCTTTAATAGTTGTTACCCAATTATAACATATTTTAAACCGTTTGCCAAAAATTTTTATACAAAAAATCCACAAATTTATATGTTTTTCTACTATTTTATGGGTTTTTTTGCCCTTTTTGACAAGTCTTAGAATTAATTTTCAACTTTTTAGTACATTTTGCAAAGAAGTCATTTTTCTCTTTTCTTGTAAAAATCCTACTAAAAAAGACCCAAATTAGATATATCGACACCCAAATTACGACTGAAATAACCATAGACCAGAAGTAGTTAATTATTAGTGTTAATCCTTTATGTAATAGCCACATTCCTACTAGAACAACGCCTCCTATCAACACAGGCAATACCAGTTCTTGTAGTAGACTATAGTCCAATTTTACTTTATTCCTAATATACCAAGCAAGTATAACAATCGTAGCACCTAAGAACGCACAGTTAGCAATAATAGCACCAAAAATATTGATATCTAATACACCTACAAGCACAATTGTGAGTATAACCCTCACCACCAGTCCAACAAACATTGAAACTAGAGGCACATACGATTTTCCTATAGCCTGTAAAATAGAAGTAAAAGTCTGAAGAAGAGCATAATAAATAATGCTTATACTAGACATTTGAAGCATCTTTGTTGCATACGATAGTTCATCAAATACCGAACTACTAAGACCGTTACCATAAAGAAAATAAAGTATATCTTCAGCAAAGACAAAAACAACAGCAAACATAAATAGCGCTAGGACTAGAGTAATTTTGATAAAAAACATTACCCTTTTATTGACTTGGGCTACACTTTGCCCAGCAACCACACCACTTAGAGATGGCACAATTGCAGTAGACACCCCTGCGATAACGATTGTTGGCAAACTTATTATTGTCTGAACAACGCCACCCCATATACCATATAACGAAGTCGAGACAACTGATGAAAGTCCTGAATTTACAAGTAAATTTATCAGCAAAAAACTATCCAACATTGTAGCAACAGGAAGAATAATACTGGATAAAGTTGCCGGGGCAAATACTTTCATAATTCGCTTAATTGCTTCCTTAGTTGTAAACTTATCTTTTTTATTATTGCAAATATATCTAATTTTCTGTAGTTTGTGTTGATTACAAACATTTAATATTCCCTGGGATTTTTGTTTAATAATAATATTCTTCTTTGCCCTATAATACTTATTACGATAATTATAATATAATTGTCCTCGAAATGTGAAAAAATTAATACTAATAATTATTAGAGCCACAACCTCACTAATTGTTACACCTATCACAGCACCAAGTACCGCATATTGGACACCAAAATTACATAATTTATGTGCAAGTATTAGACCAAACGAAAGTTTAACTACTTGCTCAACAATCATAGACACTGTGGTTGGCACCATATTCTCCACACCTTGAAAATACCCCCTAAGCGTTGCAATAATAGATGAAATGATAATAGCAGGAGCAATTGCAACATAACCAAGCTTAGCATTAATATTACCCTGTATTTCAGCCACAGGAGAACTGATAATCAAAGTTATTATTGTGAATACTAGACTTAATAAAAAACTAATATACAGACTTGTCCTTAATAACTTTTGCTCGTTATATCTATGCCTCACTTTTCGACACTTAGCAACCTCAGTAGCAAGAGCAACATTAATACCACTGCTACAAAAAGTAATAAACAACGAATAAATAGGAAAAATCAAATAGTACAAACCTATACCACTACTACCTAAAATATTCGTTAGAGGTATCTTATATAACGCCCCTGTAGCTTTAGCAAAGAATCCACCAAGTGCCAGTATTATTGCGGACAACACAAACGAACGACTTCTCATACTACTCCATTTGTTTGCTAATAAATTTTGACACCATCTTCAGTGTAATAATATGTTCATTACCAAAACACCTATTATCTTTGCATTCGGCTAGAATTATTGTTCCTTCTATATCCCCCTGAATATTAATAGGATAAATCATTTGTGCTAGATATGTATTATTATCATTCTCAAGTATCGGTATTATAGTCGTATCTTCTTGTTTACAAGCCGAATAACAAATGTTATCATCCATTATATCCAGAACTTGTGAGGATAGTTTAACACCTATAGTATTTTTTTTGCTAACGCCATAACTAGCTATTATTTTGTCTCTATCTCCAACCAACACAACACAGTCAAAAATATCCCCAAGAACCTCACAAAAGTCCTCAGCAAAATCACTTATCTGACTAACAAGCGAATACTTACATAATACTATTTCGCCACTAGGCAAAAGTCCAAACTCTATAGGAGACCCCTCTTTAATTCTCATACAACGCCTAATCTCTTTAGGTATAACAAGTCTACCTAGATTATCCAATTTTCTTACAATTCCACTTTCTTTCATTTTTATTTCCATTATGTATTTTTAATTAGCAATATATTAATTATTCTATTTAAACATTAAACAAAATTATTTAATAGAATTAAATTATAATACATTACATTAATACAATTAGTATTTGAAAAAAAATATCTCTTATGTAAAATTTAATAAAATTTTCCAAAAAAACAAGACTTTGATTTATAAAAACCAAAGTCTTATTATTACGCTTTATTATTTAATTATGCTTGAAATTCTGCTTCTGAAATTGCCTCATCATAAGCCTTATCAAAAGTATGTTTCAAATCTAAATAAGGCAAAATATCATAATAACAAATAGGTAGACTTGTATCTACTTTGCTAAATTTACCTTTGTCAGTTCTAACAAAACCACTATAATGTTTAGCTTGAATAGGCTCATCACCCTCATAACTAGTGTATCTATGTTGCATTAGATTAACATAATAGTAATGTTTATATTTATCAGAACTAGCACTATCTGCACAATACCCCTCATACGAAACTTGAGTATCTCCAGTGAGTTCACATAGAGAATACCAACTATATCTATCAGCACCAGTTTTGGCAAATTGACCTAAAGTAATCTCATTAGTAAAGAAAGTTTTGATAAGCGGACCATTCTCGGTATAAACAATTACTCTCATACCATTATTATTTTCCAAATTTTCATATTCTACAGTTCCAATCTTGCTAGGATTATGTTTTTCAACGAAAGCATCAAACTTTCTTCTCATCAAATCCTGCTCAATCTTTTGTTGTTTCTTTTCGTTAAAATATCCTCTTACTGCTTCAGCACCACTGCTAAACGCATCAGACACCTCTTCAATTGTGTCAGTGAAAAAATCTTTCACTGCTTCCAATTTCGCTTTTCTTTTATTAGCCCTCAATTCTCTGTTTATCTTCTCATCTAATCTTTCCATAACTTCCCCCAAAAATTAAATTTAATAAACTTATATATTAATAATTTGAATATGCTTCCATATCTTCATAGTCGCCTTGTGCAGACATTTCAACTACACCATCAGCAACGATTTGGTCAAGTTGCATTTTGTTTTCTAATTTTTTAATTCTTTTGTCGCCAATATATTCTCTTATGCCTTTAACAAGATTTGTTACTGGTCTTTCTTCCCACATAAGACCATTAAACATACCAACAAGTCCACCAGCAAGAGCACCACAAATCATAGCAATACCAATATTATCATCAATAACCAAGCCATCAACGGGAGGCATATTAGCAGAAATCAATCCACCTGAAATAAATCCGCCAAAGCCGTGAGATAATAGCCAAGCAGTTACTTGCCAATCTTGCATTTTCTTCTTTCTAGGAATACTGTTAATTTTTCCTCTTTCTTCTTGCAAATCTTTCATCTTTGCACTATCAAGTCTCATTTGAATTGCAAGTCTTGTCATATATTTGCGCCTAGCTTCAGGAGACATAGCGTTGATTTTGTCAACCAACTCTTCTTGTTTAACTCTTTCTTTTTCCATTTGCAAATTATTCATATTTTCCTCCAACCCCTCAAAGTAACTAAATTATATCACAATCAATGTGTCATTTCAATAGCAAACACAAAAATTATGGTCCTAAAAATACAAAAATTTTATTAGAAAAATTCTTCAAAAACACTATTGAAATTACAATTTTCTTATGATATACTAGCCTTAGATTTATTATATCTATCTGGGGGAAATACATTATGGGGATTATGGATTTTTTTAGAGGCAAAAAAGGCAAGTCAACAATGACACCGATTGACCTATTAAAAGAAAAAGCAAATGCAGGTTCTGGCGAATGCAACTGTGCAGAATGTCAAGCAGAAAACAAAGAGGTAGACACATTATCTGCCGACAAAATTAGGCTTATCTATGTTGCTATCGAGAAGTATAATTCTCGCTTTGATTTAAAAGATAAACTTGGTACAATTTACAACTCCTCTTCACCTTTTAAACTACCAGAGGGAATGACAATGCAAGAGGCTTATAAAGTTATCTCTTACATATCAGAGTTAGTTGAAAGAACTTATAACAAAGAACCTGCTAGTAGTGATAGTGTTGCACTTACTAGTTACACTCTTGGCAGTTATGGTTTTGAGAAAATTGATGGCTATCAAAAAGGATATTCTCATTCTACTGAAGAATATACTGGAAGAGGTAAAGTAATTAGAGAAACAACTATTCCTGCAACTATGGATTTATATACAGTTGGCGGAGATTTCAGTCAATTCAAAAAGTCAAATCTATATAGCAAATACTTCAACTGGTTCACTGAAAATGTTAGCTTTGAAGAAGTTCAAGCAATATATGATAGATTAGGACTTCAATTACCGAACTCTCAAGACGAACAAACAATGTAATTTTAAAATAAAAAAAAAAGACCGCTTAGATGTTCTGCACCCTGTTAGCGAAACAATAATAAAGAGTCTAAGAAAGGAATATTGATATTATTTCAATGTTTCTTTCTTTTTTTGTGTCCAAAAGAAGTATAAATTATGTTATAATTTATGTAGTGATAAACGATTATCAAACATAAAAAGGAGATGTTATTATGGAAAACAAAAGATGTGTTCAGCATAAAGAATATAGTGCTGAAGTAAAACGAGAAATCTTAAGGAAACACTATGAAGACGGAGCTACTTCAAATGCACTGGCAAGAGAATATAATATTCCTAGAAGCACAGTTAAGAATTGGTTTGCTAAAACTAATAAAGGTATTGATATTTTAATTGACAGAAGACCACAGGGTTCAGGCAGAATTCCTGATACAGATGAAGGATATAAGGAAAGATATGAAATTCTAAAAAAAATGGAAGAATTCTTGATGCAACGACAAGGGAGAAAGCCATCTTTATAAATACATATAAAAATGTATTTTCATTAACAAGAATGTGTGAAGTTTTAGAAATTTCCAAACAATCTTACTATAGAAATATAAAACGAACAAGTAAAGATGATTATGATGCTTCTCTTATTTTTAATGTTTTTAATGATTCATTGCAAACTTATGGTTATCGAAGAATAAAACAAGCATTATTAGAAACTTATGGACTTGTTATGAACTCTAAAAAAATCCGAAGACTAATGAAGGAATATCATATAGTTCCTGTTTATTCCAAAAGAAAGAAACAAACAGCTCAAAAGAAAGTTCTAGAAGAAAATGTAAAAAGCAATTTACTGAAAAGAAATTTTACTGTAGATAAATCTGATATAGCCTGGGTAACAGACATAACTTACCTAACTTTCAAAGGTAAACGATTGTTTTTATCAACTATTATGGATTTATATGATAGAAAGATTGTGTCATATAAAATACATTATTTAAACGATATTCCATTAGTTGTTTCAACCTTGATTTCTGCTAGATTAGAGCGATATAATGCTCAAGGAACAATAATTCATAGCGACCAAGGATTTCAATACACATCTCCCGAATATCAAATGTGGTGTCGTAAATTTGGCTTCCAAATATCTATGAGCAGAAAAGGAACTCCGTTAGATAATGCAGTTATAGAAAGTTTTCATAGTCGGATTAAAAATGAAGTTATGTATAACAAAGACTTTAAGAATATTGATGAATTAAAACAGGCTGTATTTGACTGGATTTGGTTTTATAATCACGGAAGAATTAAAGGCAAAAGGAAAACAATTGAGTATATAAATTTTAAGGAAAAATATAAAAAATAAAAATGTGGCTTTGTCAAGCCACATTTTAATAGATATTATATTCAGTAACGGTTATTTTAAATAAAGCAAACATTTTATCATTTACACTAGAATATCTTTTATTTAATATAGGACACTCTTCTAACATTTTTTGCTTCAAAGATAAATCATTGGACTCATAAGCTAAACCATCTAATCTAATCCAATTTCTAGTTCCATTTTTTAGTGCAACAATTTGGATATTTTTATTCTGTTTCATTTGTTTATATACTTCTTTATTGGTTCCTGTTGTGATATATAAATTACCCATATATTCCATTATTGCACCAAATGGTCTTGTAGATGGTTTTGTGTTATTTATAGTTGATACAAAAAACACTCCACATTCTTTTATAAATTCATAAGCTTCTTTCATAAAAATTCTCCTTCTAGGAACTATTATAACATATTCGTTTTAAATTTGTTGTAAAAAAATATAATTTTAAAATTTTGTTTATTTACAAAACTTTGTTATAATAAACTCAGGAGAAGTTTATGACAAATTCAGAAAAAATTATAAATATGTTATCAAAAAGCTATTTTTATGATGAATTTACTTACAGCGATTTGGTATTTACAAAAGCAAAAGTTGGAGAACTTGAATTTAGTGATACAGTTGTAAAATTTAATCAAACTTTGCTGTTGATACAAATTAAAGAAAAAACAACATCTAAACTATCTTCAGATAATTGGGTTAAAGAAAAAATGAAGAAAGCGAACAAACAGCATAAAGATAGTTTAAGATATATTCAAGAAAACCCAACAATAAAGTTTTTTAATAATAAAGGCAATATATTAGAGTTAAGTAAATTAAATAATATGGATAAAATCTTTATTTCTGTATTTGATAATGATGAAGTTTCAAATTATGAAAAATTATACATTTCTAATGATATTGGCATATATAATATCTTTTCAAAGCAAGATTTTACTATTGTTTGCGAAAAGTTAATTACACCAATGGAAATAATAAATTATTTAAAATTTAGAGTAAACTTTTTTTCAAAAACAAATTCAACACTGGCAATTAAAGAGTTAGAAAATGAAACTCAATTTATTACAATAGAAGATGAAGAATCTTTAATTGATACATACCTTTGGGAATCATATAATGAAAATATTGAAATTTCAAACAATTGTGAAGTTTTTAGATTTATACTAGGTAATTATAGAGAAAAAATTTTAGATAATGGGCAAGATTACTATATGTTTATTATTGAAAAATTTATGAACTT
>JAZLDP010000074.1:0-7924 GCA_045614835.1 Clostridia bacterium
TTGGTGGATAATTATATTAGAGGTACTAAAATTATGGGATTTTTTAGTGATTTCAAAGAGTTTCTTGATTTAAAGAAAAACAAGATTTTTCTTACTAACGAACTTTATATTGCTGAACTAGGTACAATGGTCGTTGCAGAAAACTACTCTAACGAAACAAAAACAGCAGAGTTTCAATTTGATAGATATGTTATTTGCCAAAAAGCAACTGGTAAAGAAGTAAGAAGACATTTAATTCAGAAATATGGTTCATTTTTTGGTGAACCAGACATAATAACTATTCGTAGCAGATTTGAAAAACCAGAGAACACCACATATTACAAATTAATCACTATGAATAATAAAATTATAGCTTCTGCCACACCTAAATCAATTCTTCACCAAGCTGACCCAGGTTCGTACGAAGTAATTAGAAGGGCAAAAACCCTTAATGGATTGATAAAAAACAAAAATATTAGATTTGCAGATGCTATTGATTTAGATGCGGTTAAAGACCTAGAAGAAATTGTAAACAATCAACAAGACTTCACGATGTAAAGAAAAAGATACAAGCAATACGCTTGTATCTTTTTTATTATTTATTTAATAATCTTTTCTTCAAAACATCTAATCTAGCAAACAATTCTTTCTTACCAAGCACACAACAGATTGCGTGAAGGTCTGGAGTATTAGTTTTACCAGTAAATGCATATCTAATCAAATTACAGAATGCTGCAAGATTTCCGTTGTATGCAGAAGGATTAGCCTTATATGCTTTATTATCTAAACAGAAATTGTGCTTTTCTGCTAGTTTTTTCATATTTTCAAACCATTCATCTTTAGTCTGTGTTTCACTAAATAAAGTTATATATGTGTTAATCATCTTGCATAAATATTCACCATCAAGATTAATTATAGATTTTAAATCAACATTAATTTCATTGAAATCTTTGAACATATAATCATAATAATCTTTCACCATAGACCATTTGTACATATCTTTTCTAGGCTTAACTGCTTCTCTTTCGATATTAAGAACAACTTTGCTATACTCAACATCTTTCTTTAAAGTTTCAGCAAATTCTGGATCATACTCTTCTGCCCAAGCTAGTAATTGATTATATAATTCGTTAATAGAAAGTCTAGAAACATAGTCTTTTGAAACATCATTAAGTTTCATAAGGTCGAACATTGGGTTACCTGTACTAATCTTATCTACAGCAAATGGGAAGTCAATATATGACTTGTCTGGATTATTTCTTCTCCATTCCTCAAAATCACTATTAATAAGGTTAAGCAAGTATTCCTTAACAGCGTCAATTGGATAACCATCTTGAAGGTAATATCTACAATCTGCCTCTGGGTCTTTTCTCTTACTTAACTTTCTCTTCTTGCCATCTTCAGACTTACAAATATTAGGAGTATGAAGATAAGGAATTTCATCAAAGCCGAAAGCTCTAAATAATTCTACATGACTAGCAACAGATTGGAACCAGTCCTCACCACGAACGATAACTGTTGTACCCATTAGAGTATCATCAACTACATGCGCAAAAGCATAAACTGGAATTCCATTATTCTTGATAAGAACAATATCTTTACCATTCTCTCTAATTTGTCTTTTGCCTTTGATAATATCGTTAAATTCCATAACATTATCAGGGTTACCTTGAGACAATAGTCTTAGAGCAAAAGGTTTGCCCATAGCAAGATTTTCCTCAATTTCTTCAATTTGAAGTTTTCTACAAGGGTCGTGGTCAATAGTTGAGTTATTGTTCTCAATCTCTTGCTCTCTTTTTGCAACAATATCTTCTTTATCCTCACATTTATCACAGAAACAAGGATATGCTCTACCACGAGCAACTAAGTATTTTGCAAATGATTTATAGATACCTAATCTTTCACTTTGAACATAAGGTCCATATAAACCTTTAGCCTCTTCATTACCTCTATAACCCTCTGTTGGTTCTAAATCAAACTTAGTTAGAGTTTCGTATAGTAAATGTCCAGCATTGTCAATTTCTCTCTTTTGATCGGTATCCTCAAGTCTTAAATAAAATACACTTGAAGGCTTCTTAGAAAGCATTTGGTGTGTTACACATTGGAATAATCCACCAATATGCAAATATCCTGTAGGACTAGGAGCAAATCTTGTAACGACTGCATCTTTTAATAATTTTCTACTAGGATATCTCTCAAAGTATACATTAATATTTTTGTCTACATTTGGGTATAATAATTCTGCTAATTTATTGTAATCCATATTATATTAATTTCCTTTTTTACGCTACTATTGTATTTAATTTATCAACAAACACCATAAAGTTGTCGTTAATAAAATTATCTAACATTGTTAATGTTGCCCTATCTGATACAGATAAAGACATTAAATAACTATTATAGTCAACTGTACCACTTAAATCAAATCTATATTGATTAACTTGATACATATCAACACTATTAAATGTACTTAGATAATTACTTAATCTTTGAGTAAACACATCTCTATAGTACACAAATAGGTCAAGTTTATTTTGGGCTTCTTTGCCTTGTGTTGTGGTTAAACCAACATTTTCTGAAATTGCAGTTGATATAGTCTTGCGGTTATCAAGAAGGCTTAGAAGATTAAATTCACTTTCACTACCAACAACACTTGATAAATCACAAGTACCATTATCTCCTACTGAATAATTAAATGATTTGATATTCTCTAGATAAACAACATAGGCAATATCTAAATACGCTTTGTCAACATACAATTCTAAGTTTGTTCCATTGTAAAGAGTATAATCTTCAATACAATAATCAATATACATATCATAGAACTTATGAATAAAATCAAAAGACCTATCAATCACTCCGTTTAAATAGAAAGAGTATGAAGTAATATTAAATGCCATAATATCACTTGGACCACCCTTTGTTGCTACCATAAAGTTATCATAATGATGAGCAAAGGCTTGTAGAGTTGATTTCAACTCGTTAACACTATCATATAGACTTTCAATTTTATCTTTGTCTACATCTTTGCTAGGTGCAACTCTAAAAAACTCTTCTTCATAATCATTATAAAAATCATAGATAATATCTAAGATTGCTTGTTGATAATGTAATGCACGATATCTCTTTTGTACTTCGTTAGAAGCATTTGCATTATCGATTGCTTTTTGAACTTGAGTTGAATATTTGATAGAAATAGCATTAGGATTTTCTTCGTTGGCAAAGAAATTATTCTCGCCCTCAATAACCATAGCTATTTTCATATCAGAGAAAGTTTCTTGAACTTTGGTAAGCTTAACATCACTTCCACAGCCACATAGTAGGATAAGAGCGAATACTGGAAGCAATAAAAATTTAAAATATCTTTTCATATCCGCCTCCTAAAACCCTAATACATTAAGCACATTAATAACTGAACCTTGAGCATTCTCTAGGACATTACCTAAAGACATACCCGCAGACATTTGTGCTTTTTCTAAATTTTTGCAACCAAACACATAGTTTAAGGTATCTGCATAACTATTGAATAATTTATTATAAGATTGCAAGAAGGAATATTCATCATACTGTGCAGTAAAGATTGCTTTATCTTTCTCAATATCCTTTATTCTATCCATAACTATTCTAACATCATTAGCATAATCCGCCTCTAGTTTCTCATCAACAGATGCAGAAATTCTCACTGCTCTTGTATAAGCATCAAACAAGGCAGACTTAGTATCGATAAAGAAGTTGTCTCCATAGATGCTCTTATCAATGTAATTCATAATATCAATAACAACTTCAGCCTCATATGTTAAAGTCTTACGATATTGAGCTTTTAATTGTTGATAATATCCTCTTAGGACTTCAAGTTCAACATCAGAACCCTCGATTGCTATTTGATAACCAACAACATTATCGATTTTCTCGTTCATCTTCTTCAAGGCATTGATATAGTCTTTGATTGCATCTTTAAGAGAATTCAAAGATTTGGTCTTAACTTTATCACCCTTTGTATATGGTAGATAATATTCGATTATTTCATCTAATTCTTTTTCCATAGTTAGATAAGAATTGAATTGATTTTCACCATAACCAAGAATTAAGCCATCACTAAGAACAACTCTTCTAATCTCTGCTATTTCTGCTCCTGCATTGGAAGAAGTATTGATAGGTTTAGATTTGTCATTTTTAAGATAATCCATATCTTTCAACTCTGTTAACCTCTCGGTTAATCCCAATGATTGCTTGTAATCAATTAATTCTGCTGTTCTGCTATAGGCTTGAACTTCATCTTTTTCTTTGAAGAAAATCGCCCAAACAGATATAACAACAACTAAAATCACACAAACCGCAATTATAATCTTTACCCAAGTTTTCACAGTCCATTTCTCCTATTTTATTTAAAATTAATAGATTATATCTATTATATAGTAACACACCCACAAATCTTAGTCAAACAAATACCAATTTAGTATATTACTTTTTTAAGACAAAGACCTTTGGCAGAAATTGTTTTACCAGCCTTTTGTCTATCACAACTCTCTATAATTTTAGGCAAGTCTTCAGACTTAATTTTACCTAGTCCAACTTCAACAAGTGTGCCCATAATAATCCTAACCATATTATATAGAAAACCATTACCAGTAATCACTAACTTATATAAACCCTCTCCCAATTCAACGATTTGCAGAGCGTAGATAGTTCTTACCTTATCTGTTACACTAGTATTACTTGCACAAAAAGCCGAAAAATCGTGTTCTCCAAGGAAATATTCACAACTATTTTTCATAGATGTAATGTCTAAATTATATCCAACTAAAGTCGCAATTCTTTCGTAATGAGGCAAAATCTCTCTACTTGTATAAAAGTAATACTCATATGTCTTTTTATGTGCAGAAAATCTTGCGTGAAAATCATCTTCCGCCACCTCAATTGAAAGAACCCTTATACTTCTTGGAAGCAAAGAATTCGCATAGCCAATCACCCTTTTACTATCAAGTTCCTTTTCATAATCAAAATGACAGGTTTGCTCAATCGCTGATACTCCTGCATCAGTTCTTCCACTTGCCACAGTCTCAACACTTTCTCCTAAGACTTTTGACAAAGCACCCTCTAGAGTTTCTTGAATTGTAACTGCATTATTTTGCTTTTGATAACCAGCAAAACCCTCTCCATCATAACTAATCTTAAGTATATATCTCATAAAATCAAGCCTCTTTATATAATATTGATTGTTCATCAATTTCCTTCTCTATTATATTTTAATACATAATGAAAGTTTATTCAATCAATTAATCAACAAGTTATTGGTATTTACAGATTTTTTTATTAAATTTTACCTATATATTGGTATTTATTTGACTAAAATTATAGATAGTAATATACTAAAACTAGTTTGATAAAAAGGAGAAGTATAGTGAAAAAAATTACTATTGACGGCAATACCGCCGCTGCGACCATCGCTTATCAAATGAGTGAAGTTGCAGCAATTTACCCAATTACACCTAGTAGTACAATGGCTGAACTATGTGATAGTTGGACAGCAGACAACAAACTAAATATTTTTGGTAACAAAGTTAAAGTTATCGAGATGCAATCTGAAGGAGGCGCAAGTGGTACACTTCACGGAAGTTTATGCTCTGGTGCATTATCTACTACCTTCACTGCAAGTCAAGGTTTACTTCTTATGATACCTAATATGTATAAGATTGCAGGAGAATTGACACCTTGTGTTATGCATGTAAGTGCAAGAGCTCTAGCAACTCACGCCCTATCAATCTTCGGTGACCACTCAGATGTTATGAGTGTTAGACAAACAGGTTGGGCTATGCTTTGTTCATCTAGTGTTCAAGAGGCTATGGATTTAGCACTTGTTGCTCACTTAGCTACTCTATCTGCAAGTGTTCCATTTGTACACTTCTTTGATGGATTTAGAACAAGCCACGAGATTAACACAATCGAAGAGATCGATATGAACCTTGTTAAACCTCTTATTCCTTATGATAAGATTAAAGAGTTCAAAGCAAGAGCACTTAACTCAAACAACCCTCACCAACAAGGAACAGCTCAAAACCCTGACATTTACTTCCAAAACAGAGAAGCAGCTAACTCTTACTACAACGCAACACCTGATATCGTTCAACATTATATGAACAAAGTTGGAGAGATTACTGGTAGAAATTATCACATCTTCGATTACTACGGAAGTCAAGATGCTGAGAATGTAATTGTTATTATGGGTAGCGGAGCTTCTACTACTGAAGAAACCGTTAGATATCTAAACGAAACTATGGGCGCTAAAGTTGGCGTACTTGTAGTTAGACTTTATAGACCATTTGCTAGTAGCGTATTTGCTAACGCACTACCTAAGAGTGTTAAGAGAATTGCAGTTCTTGATAGAACTAAAGAACCTGGTAGCGATGGCGAACCTCTATACAAAGATGTTGTTACTGCCCTAGCAGAGAACAATATGTCTCATATCAAAGTTTATGGCGGAAGATATGGACTAGGCAGCAAAGAATTCACTCCAACTATGGTTAACGCTGTATTTGAGAACTTAGAACTTGATGCACCTAAGAACCACTTCACTGTTGGTATCGAAGATGATATTACAAATACTAGCCTACCAATCACAAAGAACATTTATCCAAGCGACAGTTCAGTAACAGCTTGTAAGTTCTATGGATTCGGTGGAGATGGTACAGTTAGTGCTAACAAGAGCAGTATCAAAATCATTGGTAACAACACAGACCTTAATGGCCAAGCATACTTTGAGTATGATAGTAAAAAGAGCGGAAGTGCTACAATTAGCCACTTAAGATTTGGCAAAAACAAAATTAATGAAAGTTATCTACTAGATAACATTGACTTCGTTGCAGTACACAAAGAAGCTTATGTTACTAAATACAATCTACTTGAAAATGTAAAAGAAAATGGCACACTTCTTCTAAATACTGGTTGGAATGTAGAGCAACTTGATACTATGCTTCCAAACGCTATGAAAAGAGAAATTGCTAGAAAACACATTGCTTTCTACACCATTGATGCAGATAAGATTGCTGGAGAAATTGGATTAGGTAATAAGATTAACCTTGTTATGCAATCTGCATTCTTCAAACTTATCAATATTATCCCTGCAGAAACTGCTATTTCAGAAATGAAGAAATATGCTGAGAAGAGTTATGGTAGCAAAGGTCAACAAATTCTTGATATGAACTTCAATGCTATTGATATGGGTGCTAATAACCTTGTTAAAGTTGATTACCCTGCTTCTTGGGCTGACTTAACAACTAGTGATGAAAATACTGTAGTTGAAGGTAATGAATATTTTGATAATATCGTTAAACCAATCTCAAGACTTGAAGGTAACAAACTTCCTGTAAGTGCCTTTGACCCAAGAGGTATTGTTCCAACTAACACAACTAAATTCGAGAAGCGTGGAGTTGCAACTCAACTACCTTGTTGGAATAGCGAAAAATGTATTCAATGTAATATGTGTGCATTTGTCTGCCCTCACGCAGCAATTAGACCACATCTTGTAAAAGAAGAAAACCTAAAAGACAAGCCAGAAACACTACAAACTCCAAATGCTATGGCAGAGAAAGATTTGAAATTCGTTATGCAAGTTAGCAGTAAAGATTGTACAGGTTGTGGCGTTTGTGCTAAGGCTTGTCCTGCTAAAGAAAAAGCACTTGTAATGCAAGATGCTAGCGACCTTATGGAACAAGAACACGAGAACTATCAATTCATCAACTCTATTCCTAACGAAAAGAGCGGTACTTTCAAACCTACTACTGTTAAAGGTAGTCAATACAATCGTCCATACTTCGAGTTTAGTGGCGCTTGTGCTGGTTGTGGCGAAACTCCTTACCTTAAAGTTATTAGCCAATTATTCGGTGATAGAATGATTATTGCTAACGCTACTGGTTGTTCAAGTATTTATGGTGGCTCTGCCCCAACT
>JAZLDP010000075.1:0-7452 GCA_045614835.1 Clostridia bacterium
TCAAAGCTCACTAGCCAACAAAAATTATTCAAAAATGATTACGCCTATCACCCTATAAAAAATAGTCAAAACAAACAAGTCGAAACTCTATCAAAAATATCTTTAGAAGAAGAAATCCTAGTCAATAATAATATACCCGAAATTGCAATATCTTGTAATGCATCTAGTCTATTCGAAAGTGATGAAAATGAAATACAAAATATTATAGATAACGAATTAAAAAATGAGTACAAACCCGAACACGAATTCTACAATATAATTAAAGACCAATTAGATGAACTATTCGATAGATATCCGCCAGAAGAAAACTTAATTAAACTAGTAAACAACAGCTACTGGGTTAAAATTAACACAGATATTGCCAATAAGTATTATGTTGTTGGCATTATCAAAAATAATAACGACATAAAATACATATGCTATGGTGTACCTGGGAATTACAATATAGAACCACCAAGCGAAATGAAAGAATATAGTCAATGGCTCCCTACAAACATTACAGACCCATACAACAATGGTTATTGGGTTATGTATCAAGATGCAGACACTGGTGAAAATATATTTATAAACTGATAAAAATTTACCTATATAAATACAATATAGTTTCGCTCTTTATTAATAACAAAGCAAACAAAAATTTTCTATTATAAAAGTTAAAATTTAAACAAAAAAAACTCTTACAAAATGTAAGAGTTTTTCTATTATTATATAATGTAATATTGATATCAATTTCTTAAGACAAGAAACCTTTTATAATCATATCTTCAGCTTCTTTATCACTAAGACCAAGTGTCTTTAGTTTAATCAATTGTTCACCTGCAATTTTACCAATAGCAGCCTCGTGAACCAAGTTAGCATCTACACACTTAGCCATAATTTCTGGAGTAGCAATAATATTAGCTCTATCCATAAGAATAGCATCACACTCTACATGTCCAAAGCATTTGTTTTCTCCAACCACTGTACTATAGAATGTTTGTGCACTAGTGTCTTTTGCAACACTTCTACTAATAACATCAACAGAACTATTCTCACCTTTCAATACAACATTAAAGTTAGTATCTGCAGTTTGATTTTCGCTAGTTAATATTTTTTCTTTGATTACTAATTTTGCATCATTATATAGAGTTGCCTTAGTATCTCTAACAGATGCAGAAACTCCTCCCAACTGAACAGTTTCCATAACCATTTCAGAACCACTTTCCATAATGATATTTGTTACAGGATTAAGAACCTTTTCTCCACCGTTGCCACTTCCGATATGCTTTTCAACATATCTTACTTTAGCATTAGGAGATAAGTAGAAAGTATGAATACCATCGTGTTGACTCTGTTCTTGTCCTGCATTATGAATACCACAACCAGCAACAATCAAAACATCAGCACCCTCACCAATATAGAAGTCATTATACACAAAATCATTAACACCACTTTTGGTAATAATTACAGGCAGGTGTATTGCTTCATTAACGGTACCTTTCTTTACATATATATCTATACCAGACTTCTCTTCTTTTTTAACTATTTCAATATTAGCAGTAGAGTTCATTTGAACAGATGAACCATTCTCTCTTAAGCTAAAAGCCCCTGATGGAACTTGATGCAAGTCGGCAACTGCTAGTAATAAATCTTGTTCTATATTACTCATCACTGCCTCCTTGTAGTCTAGCACAAACTCTACTTGATTTTACTTTAGGTAAAACCTCTTCAGGCGTTCCTACCATAGAAATTTCCGCACTATCCATAAGTATTATTTTATCAGCGAAGTTCATTATCTTCTCCTGGTGGGATATAATGATATTAGTTCCACCTTCGTTTTTGTTCTCACTAAATGCAGAAATTAACCCCTCGAAACTCCATAGGTCTATACCTGCCTCAGGCTCATCAAAAATATTAAGACTAGCACCCCTTGCAAAAGTGGTTGCAATCTCAATTCTCTTTAGTTCTCCTCCGCTTAGCTTATCATCTAACTCTCTATCAATATAGTCTCTAGCACAAAGTCCAACTTTAGATAAGTAATTACATACCTCCATAATTTTGCCATTAGTCTTCTGAGCAGTAGACAACAAATCTCTAACCTTTAGACCTTTAAAGCGTACTGGAGTTTGGAAAGCATAAGCAATTCCAAGATTAGCCCTATCATTAATAGACATATTAGTTATATCTTTATCATTGAAATATATTTTACCTGAAGTAACAGGAACAATACCCATAATAATTTTCATAAGAGTACTTTTTCCACTACCATTATGTCCAGTAACAACAACTATTTCTTTAGGCTCAATAGTTAAATTAATATCTTTAAGAATATGGCGAGTTTCACCATTTTCTATTACACTATAGCATACATTTTCTAGTCTAAGCATATTTCTCCTTATATTTTAAAATCTAATATTATTGTTGTAAAATTCAAAAAAGCCCATACTTTTTCATTATATTAAATTAGATTTTACATACTAATTATATATTATTTTGCAGAAATTTACCAGTGATATTGAAAAAATAATTATTGCCAACCAAAATAAATTATGGTAAAATGTGAGTATAAAGGTAGATACGACTATGAAAATTACAATTACCAAATCAGAAAAGTTAATCAAAGCTCTTATTCATAATGTTCAAGGTATGAGTTTTGGTTCTGCACAAAAGACAATCCGACTTGGCAAAGTAAAAGTAAACGACAAACGAACTAAAGATAATATCGACCTAAATGTCGGAGATATTATAGAAATATATGAATTCACAAAATCAAAACCAACTATTCCTATTCTATACGAAGATGAAAATATTTTAATTGTTAACAAGCCTCAAGGAATAGAATGTGCAACAAGGGACAAGTCCTCTGATAACACATATTCATTAGAAGAATTATTAGTCGACAAATCAGCAATTGTTGTTCATAGACTAGATAGATTAACTGAGGGCATTGTAATACTTGCTAGGAATAAAGATATCGCCTCAAAATTCGAGAAGATTTTTCGTACTAGAGAGGTCAACAAATTCTACAAAGCCTTTGTTGCAAACACACCTCAAAGTATTGGCCTTAAAAAAGCATACCTAAAAAAGAATAACAAAACCTCTTCTGTAGATATCAGCGACAAAGAATTACCTGATTACAAAGAGATTTTGACCGAAATTCTTTCAATAGAGAAACACAACAACAACGCCTTAATAGACATCAAACTTCATACTGGCAGAACACATCAAATTAGGGCTCACTTGTCCCACTTAGGACACCCAATACTAGGAGACAGCAAATACGGTCAAAATGAGGAGAAAAACGCCCCATACAAAGACAAATACAGAGGATATTTCTTAACAGCCTATAAAGTAGAATTCAACATATCCGACAAAGAACTTGATTATCTAAATAGTTTGAATATAGAAATTACACCTACCTGGTTAAAGATAATTAAAAACTCTTAAAACCACAAAATCCCCTAACTAAAAAAGGAGAAATTTATGGAAAAATATATTACACAACTAACTAATGATGAGATTGAAGCATTCTTTCTTGTTAACGGGTACAAACTATGCAAAGACCTAACAACTGATGACGGAGAACCTCTAGACGCCATTGAAAGAAGTGATGATGCCGTTATGGTTAGAGCAAAACAAATCGAAAAGGACACAATTATCGACCAGGTAGATAATACCTCTTCCGACACAAAATTTGACAAAAACAAATCTCATCTTTTTGCTATTATTTATGCAATGTCGGCACTTGGTGGAGAATATAGCACAAATATCGACTTAATTCACTTCTCAGACTTCTACCTATCAAAATTCTGTTTTTACCCTGAAGATGAGAAAGAAAGCGAGAAGTTATGTACTTCTTATATACAATGGATGAATAGTAAGTTTCCAACCTACAAGGCAGACTTCAATGCTTACTGTGACAAATTACTTGCAGAAAGCCCTGAAGAAGAAACAACACTATAATTATGTTTTATAATATATAAATATTTTATATAAATAATAATACAACAAAAAAAATCGTATCAATCTAGATACGATTTTTTATATTAATTATTCCCACATATCTTTATAGTTGTCTTCGTAATATACGAATTTGATACCTTGGTCAGCAAGTCTAGTTCTAATAGTATTGATATCTGCTTGAGACTTGATATCATATGCACTACCATCAACATCCAGCTTATCCCAAATCATATTGAAGATAGATTTGTTGCTTTCTGGAGTTGTTGTAGTTGTACATAGTAATCTTAATAATTCTTCATCATTATCAAGAATATTATAATCAATTACATTTTGAGCATTTCCAGCGTGGAAGATAATATGGATACCATACTCAGAAATAATATAATCCATAGAACCAGCGCCTTCGCCACCTTCAGTAGCATTTAGCCACTTACCTTGCTCACCTTTAGAACTTTCATCTAATGCTCTAACACCGTTAGCAAAAGGTTTAACCATTTTGTCTGTTACACTAGTGTCTAAGTTAACAACATAATCAAACTCGCTATTCATAAAGCCTTCATCATCATTGAAGATATAAACAAGTTTGTTGAATTGCTCTGCTCTCTCTTGTAGAGTTGAGCCAGTTACTTGACTTTGAACATATTCCCAAACACTATAATCATTGTTGGTAGAATTAAGAGCATTCCAAGTTTTCTCTTCTCCATCCATCTCGAAAGTTGTAGTTGTTTGAGCAATAATCTTATCTAATTTTGCTTTATAAACAGGGTCTGCCTTCTTAACCTCATCTTCATCTGAATAGTCATTACTGATTCCAAATTGGCTATTTAAAGAAGTGATTGCTTCCTTTTGTGCTTCAGAGAAATTAATAAGGATATGTTTAACATTAACATATTCGTTACCACTATTAACATGATAATATACATATTCGCTATTAGCATTCTCCATAGCCTTATGATATAAACTCTTGTTAGCAGTAAAGTTAGTTCTTTGTTTGTTGTATTGAGTTCTGAAGTAAGATAAAATTGCATCAGTATCTACAGGAAGATTATCATAATAAGCAAGTTTATATTTCTCAAGATACTTATTATTAGTCATTGTTTCTGTCAAAGTATTCTCTTCGTGTAGAAGAACTTTGTCTTCAGCAGTGTCTCTCTCTTCGCTTTCTGCAGCATCTTGAAGTGCCTTGATATATCTTGTCCAAGCTTCATCAGAAACTTTCTTGTCTGTTACAATTTGCATTGATTTGTTGAAGTGAGAATCAAGTGTAATGGTTTCATCACGAAGCATACCACTTTCTTCTTCATCAGTTTCTACCCTATAAACAACACCTTCATCATAGTAAGTTTTAGGAGTATATTCTGTTTCAGACTTTCTTAATCCCTCTTCTTTGTCATCTTCGCTAGTTTCAGTATCAACGGTGATACCCCATTCTTTTCTCACTTGTTCTTCGTGAGAGAATACGCTATCTTGCATATACTTGAATACATCAGCTTTGATATCTAATTTGTCTTCATCTGTTAGAGCATAAGCAGGATTAGCTTTGATATCTTCCAATAACAACCATCTATCAATCATAGAACCGATTGTATAGTTGATTGCATCTTCCATAGAGTATCCAAAGTTCTCAGTATATTGATAACCATAACTATTATAAGCTGTAACAAGTTCTCTCTTTGTGAAGTTCTTATCACCTACACTTGCAACGATTGCGTTGTAGAATTTATTATTATCTATTTTAAGCCAACTACAACCAGTTAAAACAACCAAACATAATGTAAAACAACAAGCCATAGTTAGTAATTTTTTAAATATTTTTTTCACAGTATTGCCCCTTAATCATAATTGTACTTATCTATTTTACTATAATAATATCCAAATTGCAAATAAAATTATCAAAAATCCACCAACAATCTTGATATTTTAATCATATAGTCTAATATATTTTCGCATTTTTCAATCTTAATTTCTAGCATTGGGCTTTCGGAAACTTTAAGAGAAATATTCTCACTAAAGTTATGTACCAAATCAATAACCCTCTTAGTTAAGAATTCCTTACTTTCGAAAGTTATAATCGAAGTGTTTTTTAGAGCAACTTTGCTTACACCGATTTTCGAAAGATTATTCTTAATAAGAGCAATCTTCATAATAGAAAGTAATTCTTCTGGAACAACTCCATATATGCTTTCTAAGTTTCCAATCAATTTACTTAATTTCTCATCTGTATCAATGTTTGAAATATCCTTATATACACTCATTCTTCTAGCAGTACTTTCAATATAATCGTGAGGAAGATATGCTGGAATATTGGTTTCAACCCTAATATCAGTTCTCTTCTCAACCTTCTCACCACGAAGTTCTTTGACACTTTCATTTAGAAGTTCTACATACATATTATAGCCAATTTTCTCAATATGACCACTTTGCTCAGCGCCAAGCAGACTTCCAGCACCTCTAATTTCCAAATCTCTCATAGCAATCTTAAATCCACTACCAAGTTCGCTAAACTCTTTGATTGCCTGTAGTCTTTTGTAACCATTATCAGTTAAAATATTTCTATTAGAGAAAGTGAAGTAAGCATAAGAATATTTATCGCTTCTTCCAATTCTTCCTTTTAATTGATATAGTTGAGAAAGCCCCAACATATCTGCATCAATAACTATTAAAGTATTGGCATTTGGCAAATCCACACCATTCTCAATAAGTGTTGTTGCAACTAGCACTTGTGTTGCACCAGTATATAGATTATATATCTCTTTTTCTAAGTCTTCAGACTTCATTTGACCGTGTGCAACAGACACAACAGCCTCAGGAACTAAAGCCTTTATTTGGGAAGCATAATCATATATCCCCTCTACACGATTATAGATTACCAGTGCTTGTCCACCTCTTTCAAGTTCCCTAGTTAATGCGGTTTTTATAAGATTTTCACTATACTCAACCACTTGCACATCACTAGGCAAACGCTCGGTTGGTGGGGTCTCGATTACAGAAATATCTCTAACTCCAATTAATGACATATTAAGTGTTCTTGGAATTGGAGTTGCACTAAGAGTTAAAACATTGACTGACTTACGAATATTTTTGATTTTCTCTTTGTCTGCAACACCAAACTTTTGCTCTTCATCTAGAACTAAAAGACCAAGATTTTTGTAATCAATATCACTTGCAAGTAATTTATGTGTACCACAAAGCAAGTCAATTTTGCCAGAAGCGAAGTCTTTCTTTATTCTTTCAACATCTTTTTTACTTCTTAATCTATTAAGAACTTCAATTTTTACACCGAAGTTTGCCATTCTAGTCTTGGCAGTATTATAATGCTGTTCACTAAGAATAGTTGTCGGACAAAGAAAGGCAACTTGCTTACCATTTAAAATAGTTTTAAAGGCAATTCGAAGAGCAACCTCTGTTTTACCAAAACCAACATCTCCACAAACAAGCCTATCCATAACCTTTCCACTTTCCAAATCACTCTTACAAGCATCAATTGCTTTGACTTGGTCAGCAGTTTCA
>JAZLDP010000076.1:0-5042 GCA_045614835.1 Clostridia bacterium
ATACTTTCAATCTTGTATTCTAGGTCTACATAACTAGCTAAAGCATAGTTAGTATTGCTTAGTCTCAATACCCTAACTGTATGAGTTCCAACGGTAGTAGCAATAGCACTCTCAAAAATTGGAGTAACGATATCACCATCAATTACATTTGTGAATTCAACAACTAGATTAGGCGCTTTACCTGTGTAATTAAATACTGTAGTTTCTAGAGCAATAGTTACAAGTCTTGCCTTAATGACAAGAGCAACTTGCTTTTCGCTAACACAAGTATAGTTATTAGAAGTAGTCTCAAATAATACATTGTAATAATAAATATTTGCATCTTTTTTAGTCTCTTCAGCAATTTCTGAATTAGATATAACTACACCATTAGGTAGAGTATTCACTTTCAAATCAAGGCTCTTATTTGTTCCATCATAAACAAATTCAGTTACTTCAATTGACTGCAAATAACTAGACATATCTATTGCCTTAGGAGTAATGGTAAGAGTTGCACTCTTTTCGCCATTAACGGAATATAAACTAGATTTTGAGGTATAGACAGCTTTAACCACATACTCACCAACATTGATTGCCTCAACTATAGGTGTGCCTAAATCACTAGATAAATAATAGGTATAATTAACAGTAATCTTGCTGTCATCATAATTGGTTGCTAATATTTCAAGTTTTGAACCTGTATATTCTTTTGTAGCACTGACAAATGTAATTTCAGTAGTACTTAACTCTTTTGGAGTTACGATAAGTACAACATCAACATAATCGTTGCCATCAATAATATAGTTAGTATCAGCTAAAGAGAAAAACATTCTAACAATTTGTTCACCACCAACAAAAGAACTAACATTATCAAGTTCAGCGGTCAGATATTCAGGAAGTTCATTAACCAAGAAATCAGATATATCTAAAGTCATATTTTCTGAATATTGAGTAGTATAACTCTTAGTCTCAATCTCACCAACATTAACTTTCTTTTTTACAATAGAATAGGTCTTATTGCCGATAATATTAATTACATACTTATCACTACTGCAAGACTTGACTTCCGTAATAGCATAAGTTCCCCTAGCCACTTTTTCAGTAGTTTCATATTCAATAACAATACTCTCACTATCAGACACTTTGTAGTGCTCTTTTAGTTCAACAGTATCCCCATATTCAAACTCAGTTTTCTCTGGATTTGGTGTAATATCAAGAACTATTTTTGTCTCAACAGAGATAGTATTACTCTCTAATACACTCATTGTAAAAGAGTAAACTTTGTTTTCACTATCATAATCAAAATCAATAGCATCACCATTGAATTTAATCGCACTAATAATCTCATTTTCAGCACAAGTTAAAGTAAATGTATATTCGCTACCTACAACCATTTCACTAGGTGTATTAAGTGTAATATTTGTATTAGGAGCAAGTTCCACATTTGCATAAGCAACTTTCTCTCTAAAGATAAAATTAACAGTAACATTCTTACTAGTATAATTACTTGCCTTATACTCAATAATAGGTCTTAGATAACAATTGTTTGCATAAAGTTCGTTGTCCAAAATTCCAAACATTTCACTAGCACTTGCAAATTCAACACCATCAATTTCGTAGCCTTCTGGGATATCTACAAAAATTGCGTGATTGCTACCCGCTATGTAAACCTCTTCACTAGAACCAACATTAAGGTCAGTATCTCCCCTAACTATACGATTGATTTTTAGTGTTACGAAATCCACAGTATCAGTGATTTCTCTAAACACCGCTTGAGACATATTTGCTGAGTAATTGTCTAGAGTTCTTCCTAATGCATTACTTTTATATTGTTTAATTTGGTAATAACCTTCCCCTTCCTCAAACTTTTCAAATTCACTTTTGAAATAGTTATAAGAAGTACAATACTGTGGTGCATAGAAAATAGTATCATCATTAGCCACAGTCAAATCTCCAGTAGTAAGAACAATATCTCCAGGCTTTAGACTTACCATACCACTAGCATCTTTGATATCGTTGGTAGTTGTATCAAAATCACCAATATAATCGAAATAATAATTATCATCAGCATCTATATTACTATCTCTATAAATGAACTTGTCAATATATTTACTAGCAAATACATTTTCTCCCACACCCCTAACAGCAAGTGTTAAGTTATTGAAGTTGGAGATTTTTACTTTGATTTCTTTATCAACCTTAGTATTTTCAAAGACTGAAATATATCCGCTGTTCAAAGTAACATTTTCAAGATTACCTGAGTAATATCTGATACTATCGCTATTAGAAGCACCATTATTTTCAATAGAATATCTACCAGTTACGAAAGTAACATTATCTATTTCAACAACGCCTCTGTTAGCAATACATTTACTATAATTTATATTAGAAAATGAGGTGTTTTTTAGAATTAGATTTGCTCCGGAATTTACCTTAAAAATACAATCTAAAACATCTGTACTCTCAGCTGTAAAATTGCAACCATCAATAGTAAGTGTACCAGACTCAACCTCAAATACCATATCTTTACTACCATCACCTTTAATTATAAAATCGGTATTTGTAAAGGTCGCATCTTGACTAATAGTAATGGTACTACTAATATCCTGATTAATATTTTCCGCATATGTAGTACTTTTCTGAATACTCAAAACCGACAAGAATGCCATTACCGAAAGAGCAATTACTAATCCAAACTTCCTCATTTTAGTCTCCTTTTATCGCATAAAATGCACAAGCAAATTATACGATATTTGCCATTTATTGTCAATATTCGACAAGTTAAAAGCTATATCATTTCAAAAATATTTTCAGAACAAACAAGAACCTAAACCAAACATACTGGTTTAGGCTCTTATTTTCCCACTAAACTATTTATATTTAACTAGTCAATTACTCCAAGCGTTCTTTGGTTTTTCTTTCTTTAAACACTTTTATAATGAAACAACTTACCTTGTTTAGTATAATCTGTATTCCATATAATGCTACAGACAATTCCAAGATAAACCCAGCATTCAGTAACATCCACCAGTACGGATTTGTTACATATGGTTGAAGGATAAGTGTTGAGAAATACAAGAACAAATATACACCTAAACATATCTTACCAAGGAAATATGTAATCTTATTTTCATACACAACTTTTTGCGACACAACTACAATTAGTACGGCTGCACTGTATGTAGCAACCGGCTCAAAAACAAAAAATCCGACCCAAAAACCTATAAAACTTACTATCAAAGATACATAAAAATATTTTTTGAAAAAATCATTTATCTGATTATAAAAAGTTGCATACATCACTCCTAAAGCAAAGGTAGGAAGTTCTCTTGTATACATTGACCCCTCGTTTGCTATATGAGAACCAAGTCTAAACGCAACCACAAGTGTAGACAATATTATAGCCGCTACAATATACTTGTTTTTAGTCTTTAATTTGCCACACAAGAAATAAATTATTGCAAAGATTATATACATACCTATAATAGTAGGAATATACCAACCGTGCCTATTCATACGATTAAAATCATTGAACACATCCAGATTAAATATTCTTAATAACAAGTCTTTTGTTTCAAATACACCTTGGAAGAATACAAAGTATATTAGTAAATTTATTAGTACACTTATAATATACAACTTAACAACATTTACAAATATTAATTTAAGTAGATATTTATCCCCTTGTTTTTGATGTGAGCGAACAATTCCATAAGCAGATAGGAAAAAGAATAACCCTACACCAACGCCACCAGCATGTTCGCAGATTAATTCCATAATCTTGGAATTACCCTTATAGTCTAGTCCTAAATTATGAAACATAACAAACAGACATAAAACACCCTTTATACAAGTTGTTGAACGAGAGCATAAAATATCAGAACTATTAGCATCTCTTTTCTTAATAGCAAAGCAAGGAATTACAAGCAATAAAATAAAAAATATAAGCATTATTAATTCTCCATTATTTTAAATATTTTATCACAACTAGTACAAAACCCCAAATAATCCCTCAAATAAAAAGTACGAACCGCCAAAATTCAAGTTCGTACTAATCTACCAATATAACAAATAATTTCAGCCAACTAAAGCAAAAGATTTATTAGCTATACTATTTTAAATCGTATAATCTAGATTATTTATCAATTAAATTTATTTGCATAAGTACAACTCTTGCAAAATTCTTCCGAAATATTTCTGTCAGTGAATCCTTTATAAATATTTTGAGCCCTTGGAGTATTCAAAATATCGCATATTTTACTTTCAAAAATATTACCTAGTGCAAGTTTTCCCTCACTATCTAGACAACACGCAACCACAGTTCCATCACATAGAATTCCAAAATGCGACCTTAGAGCATAACAAAACTTCGCACTATTCTTTTCTTGGCATTCTGTATTAATAGGCCAATCAAACACATCTGCAAAACTTACATAAATTTCGCCAGTTATACTTACATTGTGTTTCAGGTGTTCTGTAAGTATATTTGTATTGAATATACTATTTATTTTCTCTATTATATATTTATTTAGAGTATTCTTAGCGTTTTTACCACTAGCCCCGTTCCACAATCTGAATTCAATATATGTTTTGCTATTGTCTGCAATTTCTTTACAAGAGAGTAGAACACTATCCAAATACTCATCTAAAGAACTTATATTACTATTTGCTTCAAAACTATGTAGACTAACTGAAATTCTTTTTACACAACCACTCTTTAACAAATCAAGATTTTGCTTAAGTAATGTTCCATTAGTTGTCAAATATACACTCAAATTTTTCTTATTACAAATTTCAAATATCCCTTTTATATTCGGATGTAACAAAGGCTCACCCATAAGATGCAAACAAATAGTGTTTGTCAAAGGCGCTATTTCATCTGTAACCGCATCAAACTCCTCTATAGTCATAAACCTTTTAGGTCGACTATTTTTAGGACAAAATGAACAATTAAGATTACATATATTGGTAATTTCCACATAAATTTGTTTAAACTTTCTCATACATATATCTTAACAAATTTTACAAAATTAAAAAACTAAAACCATAATACAAAAACAAAA
>JAZLDP010000077.1:0-5455 GCA_045614835.1 Clostridia bacterium
ACACCCATAGCACTAATTATTGGAATATTATTAGTATGAGCATATTTAATCAAATTTATTTTGCTAGTAACCATATCAATAGCATCAATTATATAATCATAGTTATTTAGGTCAAAACTATCTATATTTTCTGGTGTTAACTTGTCATTAATTGCAAGTACTTTGCAAGAAGGATTATAATCATTAATCCTATCTTTCATAACATTAACTTTAGGTCTACCTACAGTACTATCTAGAGCAATTATCTGTCTGTTTTTATTAGTTATATCAACATTATCATAATCAACTAGAGTAAGTGTACCTATACCACTTCTACCAAGCATTTCTACAGCATATCCACCTACTCCGCCAATACCAAATACAATAACTTTCTTATTATGTAAAATATCGATTTTATCACCAATTAAGATTTCTAATCTACTAAACATTTTGTCTTAAATACTCCGCAATATCATTAGACCATACTTTAATTTGTTCGCCAGTTGCCATATTCTTAACTGTAAGTTTGTTCTCACTAATCTCGTCTTCGCCAATAGCAATAACAAATTTTGCACCAATTTTGTCAGCATATTTGAATTGAGATTTTAGACTTCTATCCATTAGATTACTCTCAACAGCGAAACCTTTTCTTCTAAGAGAACTAACAAATTTGATAATGTAATTCTCGTTATCAGTATTACTAGCAACATAAACATCTAGTTTATTGTCTTCTTCGATAGCAATTCCTTTGCTCTCAAGATAGATAAGTAATCTTTCGATACCAATACCAAAGCCAATAACTGGTGTTGGCTTTCCACCAAGAGATGCAACAAGATTGTCGTATCTTCCACCACCACCTAGTGCATTTTGACCAAGTGTAATATCTTCATCAACAAACTCGAATACTAGGTCAGTATAATAGTCAAGGCCTCTAACAAGTTTTGGATTAACATTATATTTAATTCCTAGAGCAGTTAGCATTTTCTTGATATCTTCGAACTTAGTTTGACACTTGTCACATAGACACTCGTTCATCTTAGGAGCATTAGCAATAATACCCTGACATACAGTACTCTTACAATCAAGAATTCTAAGAGGATTAGTCTTGTGTCTTTTGTTACAATCTTCACACATTTCTGGTAAGTGTGGCTCTGTAAAGTTTCTGATTTCATCTTTGTATCTAGCCTTACATTCATCACAACCAAGGAAGTTTAGGTTAATAGTTGGATTAATTCCAAATGCTTTATAGAAATCACAAGCAATAAGAATTGTTTCGATATCTGATGCAAGTGTATTAGGACCAAACACTTCAACACCGAATTGGTGGTGTTCTCTAAGTCTTCCTGCTTGAGGTTTTTCGTATCTATAACAAGGAGATAGGTAGAATACTTTAACTGGAAGAATTTCGTTACCTAAACCATTTTCAATATAAGAACGAACAACACCTGCAGTACCCTCTGGTTTAAGAGTAATACTTCTATTACCTTTATCTAGGAAAGTATACATTTCTTTGTTAACAATATCACTACTCTCGCCATCGGTTCTTACAAACAACTCAGTACTTTCAAATACTGGAGTTGAAATCTCTTTTAAATTATATTTTCTAGCAAGTTCCAACATTACTTCACGAACTTTTTGCCATTTATAACTATCTTTTGGCAACATATCTTTTGTGCCTTTTTGAATATTAATCATAATTACTCCTTTATATCTTTTATGAAACTACTTGGCTCATCAATAGATAGAACACATAATTTATGTAATGCTCTAGTAGAAGCAACATACATAATATGTCTATCAATATCAGTCGAGTAGTATTTATCACTATCAATGATAATAACTGCATCAAATTCTAGACCTTTGCTATTGAATGCAGAAATTATACAAACTTTGTTATCATAAGCATCAATATTGTCATCAATAAGATTAATTCTATCATTGATAGCAGAAACTTTACTATGCAAATCTCTTGCTATAGAATTATTTTTTGTAACAATACCAATAGACTTGTAACCTTTATTTTGAAAATCATTAACAATTTCAATAATTTTAGTTACAGAATTTTTCTTATCAGCAACAATTAAATCAACTGGTTCACCAGTTCTTGATACAACTTCAGCCTTTTCTGTTCTGCCAATTTTATTGAAGAAATCAGCAATCTCAACTGTTGAACGATAAGATTTACCCAGTCTAAGAACAACATTATCACGACCTAAAAGTTTAGTTAAATAATCAAAATTACTCTTAGCAACTTCTGGTGTAATAGATTGGTTATAGTCTCCAAGAATAGTCATAGGACAATCAAATAAATACTTAAGTATATACATTTGAAGGGGTGAATAATCTTGCATTTCATCAATCATCAAATGCTTAATATTCTCATATTTATCTAGACCAAAAACAAACAACTTAAAGAATAGTATTCCATAAGCATCTTCATTTTTAACTCTATCTTCTACAAGTTCAAGTTTCATACCCTTTTCTTTCAAGAAATTCATATATGCTCTTACACAGTTCTTATTATCAACATAAGAATATAGTTTAACAAAAATCATTTCTTTTAGCTTTACAACTGTTTCGGGTTTCTTATACTTGAAGAAATACAAATCATAAATATTATCTGTTATCCATTTTAATCTAGTAAACAAATCTCTGTCTTTATATCTATCAAAGAATAGTTTATGAATTTTATTAGTATCTATCTCAACATCTTTGATTGTCATATTATCTATATGGAAATTATCTATATAGTTTCGATGGGCAAATTCAAGTAGTTCTTCCAAAAACCTATAAGAAGTTTTATATTTGTACTCACTTAAATCACTCTCACTAATAATTCTATCAACCTGTTGATATCTTCTCTCAAGTATTAAATGCTTCTTAAGATACTTCCTAGCAACTAAGTCTAATTGAATTTTGTCTACATCATCTTCAGCTAAGTCTGGAAGAACAGAAGAAATATAAGAAGAGAAAGCATTGTTCGGTGATAAAAACATAATGTTCTTTGAAGTTATCTTACCCTTCATTTTATAAATCAAATAAGCTATTCTATGCAAAGCAATTGCAGTTTTACCAGAACCGGCAACACCTTGAACAATCAAGTTCTTGTTCTCATCTCCACGAATAATTTGGTTTTGCTCTTTCTGAATTGTTTGAACAATTGCTTTCATTTTGTTAGTAGAACTTTGCGCAAGTGCTTCCTTAAGAATTTCGTCTTCAATATTGATAGTTGTATCGAAGAAATAATTTAAGTTTCCACCATCAATTCCATATTGTCTCTTATTAAGAAGTTCACAATTAAGAATTGAACTATTAGTTCTAATCTCGCACTCGCCCTCTTCATAATCATAGAAAATACTAGCAATAGGAGAACGCCAGTCAACTACTCTGAAATTTTTGTTATCATCAACAAGAGAATGAATACCAATGTAGTATTTTTCCTCATCTGGTTCAATGTCTTCTTTAATTCGGATACTTGCAAAGTATGGTTTGTCTAGCATCTTATTATAGACACTTTGCATCTTAACATAATCTCTACTATCCTCTTGCAAATCATCAAGTCTGCCTTGAAGATTAACAAGTTCAACAACATCTTCTTCGTTCATCTTATTGGCATTTGACTTAAGATACTCAAAATACTCTTTGTTGCTCTCATCAAAAAGACCTTCTAAGTGATTAGAAGAAATGTTTAGATTATTAAGTTTAAGATTGATTAGTTCAAGAGTGTCTTTCAGATACTCTTTTTCTAATTCCATATCCTTTTGCATAATACCTCTCCGATTTAATATTTTAACATATAATTATTATTTTTTCAATTATAAGCAAGTAAAAAAGAAAAAAAGATACTAATATAGCACATAAATAGCACCGTATATAGTATCTTTGTAGTCAATTAAATAATGTATTTTGATAAATCGTATTTTCTAGTAGTATCAGCAAACACCTTGTCTACATACGCTTTGTCAATAACAATCTCAACTTCTTGATGCTCACCATTAGCATTGAAAGAAATATCTTCTAGTAGCATTTCCATTAAGTTGTGTAGTCTTCTTGCACCAAGATTTTCGCTTGTTTCGTTCTCGTGTTCAGCAAGTTCAGCAAGTGCTCTTAGAGCCTCATCTTTGAACTTTAAGTTGATTTTATCTACTTTCAATAGTTCAGTATATTGAAGAGTTAGAGCGTTCTTAGGCTCAGTTAAGATATTGAAGAAATCATCTGCATTAAGATTATTTAATTCCACTCTAATTGGGAAACGACCTTGGAATTCAGGAATTAAATCTTCAACCCTACTAATATGGAATGCACCAGCAGCGATAAATAGAATATAGTCAGTTCTGATTGTACCATATTTAGTAGAAACTGTAGAACCTTCAACAAGTGGAAGAATATCCCTTTGAACACCCTCTCTACTTACATCAGGACCTCTATTAGAACTACCCTTACCAGCAATCTTATCTATCTCATCTATAAAGATAATACCATCTTGCTCAGCTCTTCTAATAGCCTCAGAATTAACACTTTCGTTATCAATAAGCTTATCACTTTCTTCTGCAAGCATAAGTTCATAAGCCTTACCAACAGTAAGTTTCTTTTTCTTTCTTTGAGCTGGGAAGATACTGCCAAGAACATTAGATAAATCCATATCTGGACCCATACCACCAGGCATCATACCAATTGCCTTAGGTTGTTCGTTAATCATTACTTCAATTGTGTCATTATCAAGTTTGCCAGATTGAAGTTCTTCTAGTAATTGCTCTTTTGTAATAGTTGGAGTAGCAACATTTTCGCCATCAACAATAGTAGCATTTTGCTCTTTTCTTTGAGCATACAATACATCTACAAGTTTGGTTTCAACAATATTCTTAGCTTTGTTCTTAACCTCTTGCATTTTCTCTTCTTTAACAAGTCTAACAGAGTACTCAACCAAGTCTCTAATCATACTTTCACAGTCTCTACCAACATAACCAACTTCAGTAAACTTAGTTGCTTCAACTTTGATAAATGGTGCTTTTACAAGTTTTGCAAGTCTTCTAGCAATCTCAGTTTTACCTACACCAGTAGGTCCTTGCATAATAATATTCTTAGGAGTAATTTCATCTCTTAATTCCTTAGATAATTGACTTCTTCTGTATCTATTTCTAAGAGCAATAGCAACCGCTCTTTTTGCTTCGTTTTGACCAATAATATATTTGTCTAATTCTCTAACAATATCCTTAGGTGATAAGTTCATATTATACCTCCTCGATTGTCAAGTGGTCGTTAGTATATACACACATATCACTTGCAATTTTCATACTCTTTTTTGCAATTTCCATAGCATCTAAGTCAGTATTTTCCATAAGTGCTCTAGCACTAGCCATAGCATATAGACTACCACTACCAATAGAACAAACATTACTCTCCGGTTCGATAACCTCGCCACCACCAGAAATGATAAGCATTTGATTTTTGTCAGCAACAATCATTTGTGCATCTA
>JAZLDP010000078.1:0-14329 GCA_045614835.1 Clostridia bacterium
AGAGTATCAAGATATGTATCAACTGGATGTAGATGGTTCAGATGACCCAGTATCTGATTACAGGGAACTTCAAAAAGCTAGAGCTAGAGAAGAGGCCAGGAAGCAAATAGCACTTGATGAAGAAAACAAACAAAAACTATGGTATGCAAACGATGCCAAAGAGTTTACTGAAAAATACGGTGAAGAGATACTGCAAAAAGTGTTAAAGGATGCTGATTTTGATATGTTCGCAAACGGAAAAGTCGGCAAACAACCTCTAACAAAAATCTATGAAGACTTCAATAAACTTACAAACAAGTATAGAAAGGATTCAATAGAAACAGCAAAAAGGATAGTTGCAAATAACACAGCTACTCCTGGAGCTATAAATGATGGAGAACATCAAGAGTTCAATTGGAACACAATGTCATCTAAGCAATTCGCAGATTATGTGAAGAAAGCAAAAGATGGCGATTTACGAACATAATTACTTAATGAGAAGTAGTTATGTTTTTTTAGTCATAGGAGGGAAAAATCATGGCTACTAATATACAAACAATAGATGCTGGAACTGGTGCAAACCAATTATCAGCAGAAAGCAAAACATTTTATGAAAGAGCACTTATAGAAAGAATGTTACCAGGACTTAATTTCTATGGAGATGCAATGAAAAAGAAATTACCTAAAAATAGTGGTAAAACAATGAACTTCAGAAAGTTCAATTCTTTAACTGCACCATCTGCAAGCTTAACAGAAGGTGTAACACCTGATGGCAACGACCTTAATATCACACATATTGAAGCTGTTGTTAAACAAGAAGGAGATTATGTAGTAATATCTGATATGGTACAAATGACAGGAATAGACCCTGTATTAACTGAAACTTCTGAATTATTAGGTGAAGAAGCTAGTGAAGTTGTTGATACAAGAATACAAGAAGCATTAGCATCTGGTACAAATGTATACTTCGCTGGTGGAGTTGAAACAAGAGCTGGATTAGAAACAGCTGAAACAAAACACTTAACTGATAATGATATAAAGAAAATTGTTAAAAAGTTAAAAAAAGCAAACGCAAAAAGATTTGCAGATGGATTCTATCATATGCAAGTTGACCCAGATATAGCATCTGACTTAATGGATAGCACATTCTGGATTGATGTTTCTAAATACGCTAAACCAGAACAAATGGCAAAAGGCGAATTAGGAAAAATGCACGGAATGAAATTCTTTGAAACAACAAACCTTAAAGTAGTAAATTCATCTACAGGTGGTTCAAAGATAGAAGTTCACCAAGCATACGCATACGGTAAAGATGCATACGCTTGTATCGAACTTGAAGGTGGTGCAGGTAAGCCTGAAATCATCGTTAAATCAAACGGTTCTGCTGGTACTGATGACCCATTAAACCAAAGAGCATCAGCTGGTTGGAAGAGTGCTTTCACAGCTGTTATAACTCAACCAATGGCGTTAGTAAGAGTAGAAACAGGTGTAAAAGCCTAAACATAAGGGGAGCAATCCCCTTTATTTTTTTATAAATAGGGAGGAATAAACAATGGCAAAAAACACAAAAGCAACAGGTCCAGAAGCTGTAAATGAAAATGAAGAGGTAAAAACAGTTGAAACAGCTCCAGAAGCTGTAGAAACACCTAAGGCAACAGCTCCAGAAGCTGAGCTTATAGATATTCTTATACAAGAAGACCCTCTAAATCCAAAGGATAATGAGGTTATAGTTGGAATCAACGATAGATATGCAAAAATAATCAGAGGAGTACCAACTAAAGTTTCAAGACCTGTATGGGAACAATTAAGAAATGCCAAATTAGTATAATTCAATGAGGGTTAAGAGCCCTCATATATATCGTTATGTGGGATGAGCCGGTTCAAATCCGGCAATAACGAAAGGAGAAATAAAATATGAAGTGGGGAGAGATTCAAATAATAACATTGCAAAAAATGTTTGCAAAAGATGAACCAATGACAATCGATAAATTAGAGAGCTATAAAGAGGATGATGATTGTAAAGTATACATTGCAGGGATGCCAGCAGTAGCAAATGAAGCAATACAAAGACTAGCAAGGCATTGTCAAAATAGATACGAGTACAATTCTGAAACAAAGAAATATGAGAAGACAAAAACAACTAAGATAACATCAGAAACATCAGCAGAAGATGAAATAGACCTTCCAGAATCAGCTTGTGTTCTAATGCCACTGTATATGGCCAGTCAACTATACAAAGATGATGATGTAGCTCAAGCAACAGCATATAGAAACGAGTTTGAAGCAGGATTAACAGACCTTGATGTAGAAGTAGATAATCCTCATCAAATAGAGAATGTGTGGGAGGTATAAAAATGGCAGTTTTTAATATACCAGCAAGTCCTGTAAAGAACACATTAAAGATAGACAGTTTCTTAGGCGTAGACTTTACATCAGATATCAACGAGATTGATGTTAGAAGGACTCCAGAAGGGCAAAATTTCATCAATAACAATGGTGCAATAGAAAAGGTTAACGGATATAAAATCCTGGCTTATTTAGGCGATAAAGCTAATCTAAACGGTATGTGGAATGTAGATACAACACGCGGTGAGTTCTTTATAGTACATTGTGGTAGAAAATTATATGAAATGAAAACAGATTTCAGCAACTATCAAGTAATACTTGAAGGTTTAGCAGATACAAGCTCAACAGGAATAATATTATCTAACAAGCTGGTTATATTAGATGGCAAAAGAGCAGTTGTGTATGATGTAATGTCTGACACTCAAAGTGTTGGTTACCTAGATGAAATGGGATATATACCAACAACACACATAGCAAGAACGCCTAACGGACTGACAGGTCAAGCTTATGAGGTTGTTAATCTGTTACAAGCACAAAGGATTGTATTATTCACAAGCGATGAAACATCAACAGAATATGTTTTACCAGAACAAAACATAGATAAAGTTTTATCAGTTGAAGTATTGAACGAGAATGCTGAATGGGTAACAAAAGCATATACTCCAGACCTTGTTGAAGGAACAATAACATTTGCCAGTGCGGTTGGTAAACCGGTTGTTGATGACCAAGATAATGTGAGAATAAGATATAGTAAAGAGGATGCATCGTATAAATCTCAAGTCAATAAATGTACTATGATGATGGCCTACGGATACGAAGGAAGAAACAATAGATTGTTTGTTGCAGGAAATCCAGATTATCCAAATACAATCACATACAGTGGTATAGATGATGCGACATACTTCCCGGCAAATGCTTTAATCAATACAGGATTAAATACAGTGCCAATAAAAAGCATTGAAAGACTAAACAGTGGTGGAATGGTAGCATTAAAGGATGTTTCAGACAGTGATTCGACAATATTCTACATAGGATATGGAATGTTTAATGGCGAAGAAGTATTCAGTGTAGAAGGAAGTGCTAAAGGCGAAGGTTGTATATCCAACAAGGCCACAGCATACTTGATGAACGAACCATTAGTGCTAACTCATAACGGAATATTTGCAATAAACGGAAGTTCAATAAACGATGAGAGATTCGCATATCATAGAAGTTATTATATAGATGGTAAATTACTTAAAGAACCGAACCTAGAGAAAGCTATAGGATGTTCTTTTGATGGCAAATACTTCTTAGCGGTAAACGATAGAGTATATGTTGCAGATTCAAGATTCAAAACAACGAATAAGAACAGTAGAACAAGCAATTACCAATATGAGTGGTATTTCTGGACAGATTTACCAGTTACATTGTGGTTTGTGTGGAATAATGAGCTGTATTTTGGAGATAAAAGCGGAAATATATGCAAGTTTAGAGATAATTATGATGAAAATAGATATCTAAACGATACAAAACCAGTAAAAGCATACTGGAGAACTCCATTTTTAGATTTAGGCAGTATTTCATACAAGAAAACAATCAAGAGAATATTTATATCAAGTAATCCTACTGATTCGGAAATGACAGTTGGATATATTACTAAAAAAGGTGAGAAAAATATAATGGATAAGTTATATTTGAACTCAACATTCCCGAAGGTAACAACTATAAGGAAGCAAGCGAAGAAAGTATCATACATATCGCTTTATATAGAGTCGGAAGGCGACAAAGGAATGAGTTTCAATGATATAGCACTTGTTTATATCTACGGAACATTTTATAAGGGGGATTAAGGATGAAAGAGCCATACTATGATGAGGATACAGTTAATCTTGGATACTTGAACAAGGTTATATCTGGTGAACGAGATAATTTAGCCGAAGCTACTAAGAATGTACCTAAACATTATGGTTCTAAACCAATTCCGCCATACAACGCAGGTGATACCTGGAACAATGGCGGAACAGTTTATGTGTGTATTCATAGTAGAGCACTTGGCAACTATGAAGATTCAGACTGGACAACAGAAAGCGGTGCATTAGAAACTGCATCGTACAAATCAAAGACATATCTAATACAACCTACAAATTACCAACTAGGAGATACTTGGTTATTACAATCAGATACCGACCATCCAGAAGGTAAAAAAGGTGAAGTGTTGATAGCTAACAAGAATGGCAAAGAATATGTTGAAGCAGACTGGGTGAAGCAATTAACATATGTAACGCATGCAGAAAAAGTAGAAATAGATGAAAAAATCCAAACAGCTACAAACAGGATAGCTTCTATAGAAACAACAGCAGGAGAAATAGAACTAAAAGTACAAGCTACGGAAGCTAAAGTAAATGATACATATAGTAAAGCCGAAATAGAAGCAATGAATGAAGAATTGCTAGATGATTTGGATGTGGTATCTAAAAAAGTAGCTGAAATAGAAATAGAATCAGACAGTATAAACCTAAGAGTAGAATCTAGTGAAAAGAATATAGAAAAGGTAAAAGCTGATGCTGTAAAGACAGTACAAGTAATGTATGCATTAAGTGATAGTGAAACGGTGAAGCCTGTCGATGGTTGGTCCGCAGAAGCTCCAAAATGGCAACAAAACAAATATATGTGGCAAAAGACATTAACTACATACGCTAATGGAGAAACTGTCGAATCTAATGCTACTTGTATCAGTGGAGCAAGAGGTGATAAAGGAGAACCTGGTGAAAAAGGTGCTGATGGTGCAGAAGGTCCGCAAGGTCCTAAAGGTGATGCTGGCGAACAAGGTCCAGTAGGTCCTAAAGGAGAGGATGGAACAGGAGTTACAATACTTGGTTCGTATAACTCAGTGGAAGAATTAAAGAACGCTCATCCGACTGGAAGTCCTGGTGATTCGTACCTGGTATCTGGTGATTTATATGTTTGGTCAGAATCAGCAGGTGATTGGTCTAATATAGGTAACATACAAGGTCCACAAGGAGAACCTGGAAAAGATGGAACTAACGGAACAAACGGTAAAGATGGTGAAACTGCATATATACACATCAAATACAGTAATGATGGCGGTGAAACATTCACAAGCAACAACGGTGAAGATGTGGGAAGTTATTTAGGTCAATATACGGACTTTACAAAGACTGATAGTAGTAATCCTGGTGATTATAAATGGGCAAAGATAGAAGGCCCACAAGGCCCACAAGGCCCTCAAGGGATTCAGGGATTGCAAGGTATTCAAGGAGAAAAAGGTGAACAAGGTATACCAGGACCTGAAGGACCACAAGGTGTTCAAGGACCTCAAGGTGAGCAAGGACTAACTGGTGATAAAGGTGATAAAGGCGACAAAGGCGACACCGGTGAGAAAGGTGAGCAAGGAGAAAAAGGAGATAAAGGTGAGCAAGGAGAAACCGGAAGCTCAGGCAAGACAAGTTATTTTCATATCAAATATTCACCAGTAATAAATCCAACAGCAGAACAAATGACAGAAACACCTGATATTTATATAGGAACTTATGTAGATTTTGAATCTGAAGATAGCAAAGAGCCTTCTAAGTATACTTGGTATAAAGTGGTCGGGGATACAGGACCACAAGGTCCGCAAGGTGAACAAGGAGTTCAAGGGCCACAAGGTGAACAGGGTATACCTGGTAACAATGGTGCAAACGGTCAGACTTCATATCTACATATAAAATATAGTAACGATGGCGGTAAGACATTTACAGCAAACAATGGTGAAACGGTAGGTAGTTATATAGGTCAATATGTAGATTTTATAAAAGATGATAGCTCAAATGTAAGTGATTACAAATGGTCAAAAATAGAAGGACCTATTGGACCGCAAGGGCCTCAAGGTGAAACCGGAGCTCAAGGACCGCAAGGCGAAACAGGTGCAACAGGTAGTCAAGGGCCACAAGGACCTCAGGGTGAAAAAGGTCCACAAGGCGAACAAGGACCTAAAGGTGAAACCGGAGATAAAGGAGATAAGGGCGAAAAAGGTGATACAGGGCCACAAGGTCCGCAAGGAAACAAGGGAGATAAAGGAGATAAAGGTGATACCGGACCGCAAGGAGAAAATGGGGTGGGTATTTCTGAAATGATTCCCGAATATTGTCTATCAAGTTCTGCATCGGTTGCAGATGGTGAATGGCAAACAACTCCTGTTAGCTGGGAAGAAAATAAGTATATCTGGACTCGTACAAAGATTAAATGGACTGATGGTAGTGAATCTTACACAGATGAAGTTCTAGCTAATGACATCAATGATATTAGCGAAAAAATAGTGCAAATGGAATCAGACATCACACAAACAGATGAAAAGATTACAACAACTGTAAATCAATCATTAGAAACAGTATCTAAAAATTATGCCACAAAGCAGGAATTAAGTACGCAAATTGAGCAAACAGCTAAAGATATAACGATTACAATTAACGAAAATATAAGTGATATTAAAAATAACGGAGTATCTAAGGTTGTAAGTAAAGTAGTAACAATAGATGAAAGAGGAATCAGTGTTGGTTCTTCAGATAGCGAATATAAAAATACGATGGATACAACAGGCAACTATCAATCTTATGCAGGAGAGATAATAGCTAAATATGATAAAGATGGTGCTGATATACCGAAGCTGAAATCTGATATAGGTATTATTGCAGGAATCAAATACACACGCGAGAATGTGAATGGTGTAATACATCATAAACAGTATGTAATAGAGTAGGAGGTAGAAATGGCAGTAGCATTAACAAATACTTTTAAGAAAGTTGCTGAAACCAAAATGGGGAGCTGGGGATATGGAACATTATATCTAAGGACCTATGCTAAGTTTGATGCAAACAATAAAATTGTAATAGAAGGAAGAGTTTATAACAATGGAACATACTGTTATAGTGGTAACTGTTATGCGACAGTACAAGGTGTAAGTAAAAAGAATAATGTAAGGCTAGATTTTACAGCTAAAAGCGAGATTGTATTAGGAAGTGAAACAGTTTCTGGAGGAACGGTTACAGCAACAACAACCTTTAGATGTTATGCTTTTGGCTTAGATGCTACATTTACAGCTAAAGAAACAGTAACAATACCTTGCGATACTGCAACTGGATTGGATTTTGATATAGGGAGTGCAACGAATATAACTATAACAAGATACAATACATCATATACACGAACAGTAGTTGCTAGCATAGGCAGTTATAATTATACAGTTCTAGATAAAGGAACATCGGAAATAGTTCCTGTAACATTTTCAGCTGATGAGTTATATAAACAAATACCTAATTCAAATACCGGTGAGATTACATTAACCACAACAACATATAACGGAGATACAGTTGTAGGAACTACAACAACGAAGTTTAAGTGTAGGGTAGTTGATAGTAATCCAATTATAAACAGTGTAGCTATAACGGACTCCGCACCGATTACAGGTATTACTGCGATAATAAGATATATTACAAAACCAACATTTACAATAAATGCAACAGGTAAGAATTATGCATCTATTGTTAAATACAGTGTAACTGAGTTGAACTCAGAAGCAATTACAGGAACAACTAAAACACTTACAAGTACACACGAAGTGATAAACAATTCATTTACTGTAACCGTTACTGATAGTAGAGGAAATATTACAACAACAACTGTGTCAGCAACCAATTTTGTTGCATATAATCTACCAGCTGTATCTAAAGTTGGATTGGCAAGAACTGGAGAGAATCTGGATAAGGTTATAGCAAATATAAAAGGAACTTGGTTTAATGGAAACTTTATAAGTAAAGCTAATGTAATGGTATTAAAATATAGATATAAAGCAGGAACTGGAGAATATTCTGAATACAAGCAGTTAACCAGTACATCACAAGCTACAACATTTGAGCTTACCTTTGAACTAGCGGATACTTTTGATGTGAATACTGTGTATACAATAGAAGTTGCATTAGATGATTATTTAAGAACTGGTACTAACTCTTCACAAATAGGTAAAGCAATAGCTTTAATAGACCACTGGGAAGAAAATGGAATAGATTATTATAATATCAATGCGGAAATACTGCAAAGAGGATTTAAGGTTCTACCAGGAGTAGGTTCTGTAATAATAACAGGAACAAATACTAATCCAGGAGCTACTTATGGTGGCACTTGGACACTCATAGATAAAGAGTTCACACCGGCAGATATAGGTGATGTAATGCAAATGAATAGTACAAATACTACGCAATCAAGAGCTTACGGGAAAAGAGGTGGACATACTATAAGTTTTAATGCGAATTTTGTAAATAAAGTAGCATTTAATGATACTCAAAGAGAGCTAGGCACACTTAATTTAGCAAGTATGGGGGTAACTCGCTTGTCAGATGCTTTCAGAACACTTGGTTTTTCAGATGGTGGCAATGCTGAAATATTCTTGCTATTAGAGAGTAATGGCGTATTAAGTACGGTTGATGTTGGTGGAAATATAACATCAGTAGCCAAAGACAATACATTCTTTTGGAATATTACAATCACTTGGAGTGATATTAACCAAATGTTAGACAGTGCTTGTAACAAGTTCTACTGGAAAAGGACAGCATAGGAGGTGAGTGTAAGTGAATGAAACAGAGATTGTAGAAAGAATAATCAAAGCGGAAGAAAGCTCAAAATCAGCTCACCATAGATTGGATGACCACGAGGACAAACTGAATAAATTAAGTAATGTTTATGTGGCGTTGACAAAGGTTGATGACAAGGTAACTGGAGTAGAGAAGGATGTTTCTGAAATGAAATCAGATATTAAAGACATAAAAGGCAAACCTGCAAGATTGTGGGAGAAAGTAATATTAGCAATTATAACAGCAGTTATAGGATACGCTATAGGAAAGATATAAAGGAAGTGGGGTGATGAGGATGTTTAAGAAATGGTTAAAATGTGCATTGATTAGAGCTATAAAAACAATAGCACAAACAGCAGTAGCGACAATAGGAACAAGTACAGTAATGGGAGATGTGAACTGGGTGTTGGTAGGAAGTGCAAGTTTATTAGCAGGGATTCTATCAATAATGACAAGTGTAGCAGGACTACCAGAAGTAAAACAGGAGCAATAACAGCTCCTTTATTTTTTTATTAGGAGGAATAAAAATATGTTAATGGATGATTGGATTAAAGATGTAAAAGCCAAAGGCGGAGTTGATAGAGATGGGCATTATGGAAAACAATGTATGGACCTGTACAACGACTTCGCACATAGAGTGCTGGAAGTAGAAGGTAAAACAGGATGTGCTAGTGCAAAATTGATTATCACAAAAGATAAAACAATTAAGAAATACACAAAGCAAATAAAAAACACACCTTCATTTATACCACAAAAAGGTGATATAGCGGTATGGCAAGGCGGAGAGTATGGCCATGTCGCAATTGTAAGAGATAACAAATCTACTGTAAATGTTCTAAGAACAATAGACCAAAACTGGACTCCACAAAAACTAACAGAAGTGAATCATAATTATACTGATTTAGGACCACTTTATTTCTTGAGGCCATTAGACCAAAGTAAGATTGTTCCTGTTAAAGAGGAAGTGAAATCTGAGGTAAAAGAACCGGTTAAAGAAGAAATAAAACCAGAAGTATCTGAACCTGTTATAGAAAAAGAAGTTAAAGAGGAAATAGTTGAAACTATTCCATCAGAATCTGAAGAAATTGCAAAAAACGATGTGAAGATAGAAGAAAAAACAAATAACAATATATTTTTAACAATAATTAAGGCAATAATTGATTTTATAGTAGCAATTTTTACAGCAAAATCTAAATAAAGGCAAAAGCTGAAAAAACAGCTATTTTCAAGGGGTAATCTTATATGGGTTGCCTCTTAAAAAGCCTTTATTTTGGCGTATAGAGAGCCGATTATTGTCAACCAAAGAGGTGCTTTTATGGATAAAGAGCAATTTTATGAAGAAATGAGAAAAATAGAAAATCACAATAAAAAATACGAAAAAGAGAGGCAAAAGAAGATAAGAAAAACTTTGCGATGGGCAAAGCGAAAAATGTTTATATTAAATCTAACGAAAGGAGATTAAAAATGGCAAGTTATACAGTTCAAAAAGGGGATAACTTAAGTTCCATAGCACAAAAGTATGGAATGACTTGGCAAGATTTATATTCAGCGAATAAATCTGCAATAGGTAGCAATCCGAATCTAATATATGCTGGTACTCAATTAAACATACCAGGAGCTACTACAACATCAGCAAATGGGAATAGCACAGCAAGTACAACAAAGAGCATAGCAGACTTAGCTAATGAATATGCAAAATCTGCAAGCGATGGAGTAAAGAGCGATATAGATGCTTTACTGAAACAATACGAAAGTATGGCTGAATTACAAAAGCAAGGTATACAAGCACAAAGAGAACAAACATTAAACGAGTACAACTTAAACAAAGAAAAAACAAACCAAGATTATCACAGCAACGCAAAACAAGCATACATAAACAAGATGCTTGCATCAAAGAATATGAAATCTGAATTAGCAAGAGCTGGACTAAACACAACAGGAGTAGTTGGTACAGCATATTCTAACATAGAAAACGCATACGGTAACAACTTAGCTGGATTGCAAACAGCAAGAGATAACAGCATAAGAGATATTGACCATAACATAGCAAATGCGAACCTAGAATATAGCAAACAAGAGAACCAACTATTGTCTGAACTAGAACAAGCAAAGATTGAGCTACAAAAATACGGAAACGAATTAGCTAACAGCAGATACCAAGAAGCTTTAGCTAACTATATGAGATTCAAAGAATATGAATATCAACAACAAAGAGATAAGATAGCAGATGAACAATGGCAAAAGGAATATAACCTAGCAAAAAAAGCTAAGTCCACTGGCACAAGCAGGAGCGGTTCTGGTGGAGATGTAAACGGAGTTGATGTTCCGGATGGTGGTAATGCTCCTGAAGAAACAAAGAAAAAAGAAACAGTTCTGAAATCACAAACTAAAAATCTGTATGGAACTCTACAAACACTGCCTGATTTGAAGAATACAACAGCAGTTATGAAGTTTGCACAAGAAAGAGGAATATCAGTATTAGAAGCAATGAAATTGTTAGGTAATTATTAAAAATAGGAGGTCTTAAATGGCTATAGATTGGATAAGTAAAATCAAAAAATACGAAGAGGAAGAAGAGGAAGAGAAAAGAAGAAAACAAGAAGAGCAACATAAAGCTAAAATTGACAGGTTAAATACAATTCCAAAAAAAGAAATCAAATCAGTATTAGATATAAAACCACGCAATGAAGAAAAGAAAGAAGTTTCAACAAAAAACACAAGGCCAAAGTTTGATTATTCGGATGTAGGAGCAAATCTAAAACAAAACTTAGAAAAAAAAGAGGAAAAAGAAAAAGAACCTCTGCTAAAAACAAGAAGTGTATTAGACAAACAACCAACAAAAACTGAAACAGTTAGAGCAATGGTTGAAAGAGAAAAGAAAGATAGAGAAGATTACTTAAAAAGTGATGAATACATAAAGTACATTACTAGTGATGAATATGTGAAAAAGAAAAAAGATGAAATGGCCGACAAGTTAAGAGCGGGATTGTCAGAAATGATAAAGGAACGCAACGAAGCTAAACAATATCTAAAAGCTGTAGGTGGACAAGGGAGATACTTATATCCTGAAAAAGTTGCTGAAAAAGAAGCTAGAATAAAATATCTAGATGAACAAATAAAACTAACAAAACAAGAAATAGATGATTTTAGCAGTGTAAAAATTGATAATCATATAAAATACTGGGCGAATAAAGTTGCTAAAGGAGTAACATCTGGTGGCGAAGCAATGACAGACTTCTTGATAGGAAATACAGGAACAGCGATAACAGGAGTACAAAAAGCTTTAGGAGTTAATGATGAAGTTATAAAGAACACTGAAGAAGCTTTTGCTAATATGGCTGGGATAGATGTATCAGGTACTGCATTTGATAAGGTATTGGCAGAAGAAGCATCAAAAGCAGGAATAAATAATGATGGCAAGATTGCTCAAATAGTTGAAGGAGTAACAAGAAATGCATTTGATGCTGTAACATCAGTAGCTACAGGTGGTTTATCAACATTTGCAAGTGTTGGCGGAAGCTATGTTGGAGAATCGCTAGAAGAAGGAGCGAGCTTAACACAAGCAACTCTAAAGGCGGACACAATAGGTTTAATAGTTGGTAAATTAGAAACTCTATTCAATAGAGGATTTGGTGTAGTAGGAGATACTTCTTTAAGCAAATTAGCAAGTAAAAGCAAATTAGTATCTGATTTTGTAACTGACTTGTCAAAAACAAATGCTGGTAAAATTGGATTAAAAGTGCTTAACGAATTATTAGAAACTACAGCCGAAATTGGCGAAGAATTTGTAGAAGAACTTATAGATGATGCTACAACAAAGATAATATATGACAGGGCTCGTGAAATTGGAATAACTAAAGAAGAAGCTAAAGAAATTGCATTGATGACAGCTATTCAAACATCTATTTTAAGAATTGGTGGTGGTCAAACAATAGGCAATAAAGAAATAAATGAAGCTATTGAAATTGCCAAAAAATATAAAGAGATTCATCAAGCTAAAAACAATAACGCAGAAGCAGTGATAGAATCTGTTGCTGAATCTGTACTGCCAACAGCTAATGATATTAAAGTAGCTGAAACTAAATCTGTAGACAACACGCATGCAACAGAAGAATCTGCTGTATTGCCAAGAGCGAACGAGAAGGCCACTGCACCAGTGCAAGCCACTGAGCAAACAAGAAGACAAGAGATAGCATCTTATGCTAACGCAAACAACATCGCACAAGCTGTAAAAGACAAAATGCAAGGTATTGTAGACAACACGAATAAAATTGCAAACAAAGATGTAAAATTGAAATTTGAGGCTCTGGAGGGCAACAGGAAGGCACAAATCAGCGGTGATACAATAACAATAGATATATCTAAAGCATCTTTAGGTGATTTGATTCACGAAATAACACATAATACAGAAACTGGCAACGGATATACAGCTATGAGTGATTATATCTTAACAGAATTAGACAAACGCGGAGAATTAGAAGCAATAAAAGCTGATATAAGAAACTTGTATCAACCTGTATACGAAAGTGAAGGAAGAACATTTACTGAAGAAGACTTAACAAGCGAAATAGTAGCAAGATACACAGAAAGATTTGCTGGAGATTCCAACTTTGTAAACAAAATCACACAAGCAGACAGAAACTTAGCACAAAAAATCTGCGATTGGATTCGTGAGAAAGTAAACTACTACAGAACAGTTAAGAATCTAACAGTAGAGCAAAGAGCAGAATATGATGAACTTAGAAGAGCAGAGAAGCTATGGTTAAATGCATTGAAGAGCAGTGAAAATAGCAACACACTTGCTACAGCAAAATATAATAATGGACAAAATTATTCTATAGGTAAAGACAATTTATTGCAAAAAAATAGTAAAAGTGGTAACATTATCTCGGAAGGTGAAGCAAATGTTGGAAAGGAATGGAAGCAAAATAATATTCTGCCCGTTCTTGGAAGGGGATATTCTAGCAAAAACAACAGCCAAAGAAATGAGAAAGGAAGAATTATCAAAAATTATACGAAAAATATTTCTCAAGAGGAAATTGTTAGGTATAATAACAAAGCCACTCAAGATATTAAAGATACTATAAGGCTGTATTCTAAAGAAAGTAATACAAATGCAGAACTTGTACCTATAACAGAAAAATCAGGAGTATTATATGAATACAAAAAGAGATTAAAAGAGATATATAATATAGATTTAATAGGTTATAAATGCAACGGTGGGAAGCCTGCATTTATACATACAGCTAATCCAAATAAAGTTTTTGTAAGAGCAAATAGTACAGACTTACAAAAATTAAGAGCTGTTTTGGCTCACGAAGTAGGACATTTATTTGAAGTAAATAATCCTCGATTAGCAAAAGAAGTAAAAAATATAATAAAAAATGAATTGTATC
>JAZLDP010000079.1:0-2058 GCA_045614835.1 Clostridia bacterium
ATTAATAACAATGGCTATGCTAATGATAATTGGGCTAACAGAAATCTAAAAGTTGGTATTAGAGAGTTTGCTATGGGAACTATCTCAAATGGTATTGCTTTATATGGTGGACTTACTCCAGTACAAAGTACTTTTATGGTATTCAGTGATTATATGAAAAACGCACTAAGACTATCTGCTATGATGAAGTTGAGAGTGATTTCTGCATTTACTCACGATAGTATTGCTGTTGGCGAAGATGGTGCAACTCATCAATGTTCAGAGCAATTGATTGGGCTTAGAGCAATACCTAATTGCAAGGTGTTTAGACCTGCTAACTTAAACGAAACTATTGCATCATATTCTATTGCATTAGAATATAATGGCCCATCAGTTATGGCTTTATCTAGACAAAAATTAAAAGAATTCCCTTGTTCCGTTAATGATGCTAGAATGGGTGGATATATTGCTGGAAAAGAGGGAAAAGGTACTCTTGATGCTATTATTATTGCGACAGGAAGTGAGGTGTCTTTAGCCTTGGAAACAAAAGCAAACTTAACTAAAGATGGTTATAATGTCAGGGTTGTTAGTATGCCATCTATGGAAGTGTTTGAAGAGCAGTCTGACAAGTATAAAGAAGGAATTATTCCTAGAGATATAAAATCAATCTTCTCAATCGAGGCTGGTTCTACAATGGGTTGGCATAAATATACTGGCAAATATGGTAAGTGTTTTGGTGTTGATTTGTTTGGAGATAGTGGAACACCTAATGATATGTTTGCTAAGTTTGGTTTAACTGTTGATAATATTACTAAAGAGATTATAAAAGTTATTAAATCCAATAAATAATTGTAATTCTTTGAATAATTTTGAATTTATTAAAAATAATAATAATGTAATGAACATATAGCGAGTTTATATGTCAACATTATATTGCTATGCAAATGTAATATGCATTTGCGAAATACAAGACTATATTTAGTCATAATTTGACTATTAATTGTCTTGTATTTTTTTATTTTAAAACAAAAAAAAGAACACCTAGAAATAGGTGTTCCTTTTTTATATTAGAAATCGCATTTCTCAGACAAACTCTTGTAGTAGTTGTAAGTATTAATTGCGTTCTCTTTAGATTGCTCGAATAACTCTAGTGCTAATTCTTCGTTCTTAGCTAGTAGTGATTTGTATCTAGTCTCGCCTTTTAAGAAGTCAGTATATTCAAGAGTTGGAGCTTGGCTATCTAAGATAAATGGATTCTTGCCTTGCTCTTTAAGAGTAGGATTGTATCTGTATAGATGCCAGTAGCCACTTTCAACTGCTTTCTTTTGTTCTAATTGGCTATTATCCATTTTGATGCCGTGGTTGATACAAGGAGCATATGCAATAATGATAGATACTCCGTTATAACTTTCAGCCTCTTGGATAGCAGTCATAAATTGGTTCATATTAGCGCCCATAGCAACTTTTGCTACATATACATCTTTGTATTGTGCGGCAATCATTCCAAGGTCTTTCTTGTTAGTGTGTTTACCATTTGCAGCGAACTTAGCAACTGCTCCTAGTGGGGTAGACTTACTTGCTTGACCACCGGTATTACTATATACTTCAGTGTCAAGAACTAAGATGTTAACATTTTCGCCACTAGCAAGTACATGGTCAAGACCGCCGTAACCAATGTCATAAGCCCAACCATCTCCACCAACAATCCATACAGATTGATTAGAGAAGTTGTTTTTGCTAGAAATAATACTATGTTTTGTATATTCTAGCTCTTCTTCAACATTAATGTTTGCAAGTTCTGAAGTGATAACTTCAGCTAGTTCTCTTTGTCTATCAACATTATCACAAGATAAGTACTCTTCGATATTGTTGTTTAGAGTTTCGCTATATTCTTTGTCATAAATTTTGTTTAGGTTTTGTCTTAGAACTTCTTGTTGGAATTTGTGTCCCATTCTAATACCGAAACCAAACTCAGCATTGTCTTCAAATAAACTATTAGCCCATGCAATTCCATGTCCATTATCGTCTTTAACAAATGGGCAGGTAGGTGCAGAACCGCCATAAATACTTGAACAACCA
>JAZLDP010000080.1:0-2613 GCA_045614835.1 Clostridia bacterium
ATAGAGGTTGACTTCACAACCAACAAACATATTAGAGAATTTAAGAATGCAGAAATCAAACTCTTTGATACCGACAAAATGCCAAATATAAATCCAGAAATGTAAGATAATATCGTTTTGGATAAGGAACAAAAGTTTAGATTGTTAAATATAGGAACACCTTGTTTAGTAACAGGTGTTTTTATTTTGTAAAGTATGCACTACAAGTTTGTGTTTTTGTGTAACTGTGCTATTATATATTAGATAAATATTTGGGAGTTGTTTTATGAAAATATTAATAACTGGTGGTGCTGGATTTATTGGTGCTAATTTCTGTCATTATGTTTATAACGATACCGATAATTTTGTTGTGTTAGATGCTCTTACTTATGCAAGTAATCTACATTATATTGATGATTTGATGAGTAAATCTAACTTTAAATTTGTGAAAGGCAATATTGCTGATGCTGAACTTGTTGACCAATTATTTGAAGAGGAAAATTTTGATGTTGTTGTCAACTTTGCCGCAGAGTCTCATGTAGATAATTCAGTGGAAAATCCACAAATATTTATTGACAGTAATATAACAGGTGTAAGAGTTCTGCTAGATGCTTGTAGGAAGCACTCTGTAGGAAAATTTCATCAAGTCTCGACTGATGAGGTGTATGGTGAACTATTAGATAGAGATACACAATTTTATGAGAATTCTCCTCTTAAACCTAATAATCCATATAGTATTACTAAAGCGACTGCAGATATGCTTGTAATGTCTTATCATAAAATTTTTGGTCTGCATACAACTATTTCTAGATGCTCTAATAACTATGGAATATATCAACATAGAGAAAAGTTTATTCCTAAGAGTATTGCTCATATAATGAATAAAGAGAATATTCAGTTGCACGGTGATGGCAAGAATATTCGTGATTGGGTTAATGTTCTTGACCACTGCCAAGGTATTGTTAAGATTGTAGAAAAGGGTAGGTCGGGAGAAATATATAATATTGGTAGTAATAATGAAAGAACTAACTTAGAAGTCGCAGAACTAATACTTAAAACAATGAACGATAGTGATGCGAAAATTGAGTTTGTCAAGAATAGAAAAACAAATGACAAAAGATATTCTATTAATTACGACAAGATTACTAAGGAACTAGGATATTCTCCACTATATAACTTTGATAATAGTTTTGAGGATATGGTTGCTTGGTACAAACAAAATGTTTAATAAAAAAAGACACTTTGAATTAAAGTGTCTTTTTGTTTGGTTATTTGTTTTCTTCTTGAACCACTTGGGGTTGTTTTGTTGCTTTTGGTTGAGTTTTGTTTTCTTCAGTTGCAAACTGAGGAACAATATGTTTTTTCTCAAAGAATAGTAGCAATATTTGTACAGAAGAAAGAATTGTAAGAACTAGCATTACGAATATGCTAAGAACTAGGTCGTTTCTAATAAAAGATACAATTAATAGGAATATAAAACTTAGTGTTCTTGAGATATTAAATCTATTCTCGATAACTGTTTGGTGCTCGGCTATTTGGTCGTATAACCCTGCTTTCTTAAGTATTGAGAAACGATAAGTTTCAATTAAATCAGAATGAAGAATTGCTGTCATAGCAATTACAATATTTAGCATAATTACTGTGGCTTTGTTTGGTATAATTACAAATATTAAACCAGCAAGTATAATAAGAGTTGTAAAAGTTATAAATACAGGTTTTCTATTGCGAGGGGTTGTAAACTTTTTAAGTAGCAACAAAGAGAATACTGCTACCAATGAATAGATTGCTGTAATTGCTCCTAGACTGAAGTTTGAGCCAAAATTCATCATAACATATACATTGATAAGCATTGATGTAAGGGAAGTAACTCCGTATACAAGACAAATAATGTATAAGAACTTTAGTTCTTTGGCAACCGGAGAAGTCTTTAGTTGTTGTTTGTATTCTTTCAGACTATAGTGGCTGTCTTTAGGTCTTTGGCATTTAATTCCATAAGACAAACCGAATTGAATTGCGCAAAGTATGAATACAATAATAGCTGTTGTAGAATAAGTAGTAACATCAATAAGCATACCAAGTAGTATTGGACAAATGGTATTAACAGCTTCCATAAGTACAGATGTTAGGGTTACATATTTTCCGATAGAAGATTTGCCTACCATTTCTTCTTTGATAACATTATAGCTAGAATAGTATAAGGCTTCGCTTAGTCCGTGCAGAGAACCTGCTAAGATTAAGAGCTGTGCAAGTTGCTGTCCAAAAGCAATAATTATTATTACAAGTGCAGTTGTTACTGCTATACTTATTCGATAGAATATTATTCTATTGGTTTTGTCTACAAAAATACTAAATAACATATAAAATAGCATCATTGATAGGTATACGAATATATTGAATACTGCAACATTACGGATATATCCGAAGATATCTCCACTGAAACTATATATATGTCCAATTAAGAAGGTTGATACAAATAGACTTGTTATTTTTTTGAAAATGTGACAACCAAGCAAAAAGTTCTTGGAAGTTTTGTCTGAGTGTTTTTTGTTTATGTCGTAGACATATTCTTGTTGTTCGCTCATTGTTTTTTTCCTTTGCAAATTTATCTATAATAGTTTAATAGATAAACATCAA
>JAZLDP010000081.1:0-14069 GCA_045614835.1 Clostridia bacterium
AATCGGTGTACCATTCTGTATTACAATCGACTTTGATACACTAGAAGACAATACAGTTACAATCAGAGACAGAGACACTATGGAACAAATCAGACTTCCTATTACTGAAGTTGAGAAATATATCGAAGAGAAAGTTCAATTCTAACAAATAAAAAAGATGGCTAATTTCCGCCATCTTTTTATGTTGTTTAATTATTCAATCACCTCAAAATCGGCATCAATAATTGACACATTATCTGGTTTAACAAAAGCGTCAAACCTTTGTTTTTCGGCATCTCTTTTTGCCTTGGTTGAAGCAATTAAAGAGGAAAAATTTTCTGGCACTTTCTTTTTTCTTCTAACGAAGTTTCTTACAACCTCATTAGCTACAATGTCTATATGTTCACTTGTTGCATCAAAAGACTTATAACAATGTAACATTTTATCTTCCTTCTCCTGTCTATCAAAAGTCATTTGACACCTTCTAAAATATCTAAGGAGCAACATATTTTTAGCAAACCATCGTCTTCTTTCATCCTCATTTTTTGCCTCAAACAGGTCAAAACTATCTCCAACATTACTCTCAAAAACGAAGCCACCAGTAAAATCTCTATTCACAAAATCAATACTACCCTCTTGAATTCGCCCTAGAATTTCTTGTTCGCTACAATTAACTCTCTGAATATCACTTCTAACAACCATTATTTTGCCCGTTAAAATTAGTTCTAAAATTTCATCTTCTGTGTATTCCTTATCTTCTAGGTCAACCTGTCCATTTTTTAAAACTTGATGATAAAGCCTAGTGAAACGATTGTCTTGGCGGATATTCTTACCTGTTGGTAGATTATTATTTCCTTCTGTTACAAGCCTATTGCCAATATTACCAAGTTCCGCAAACATTTGCATCGCATTATGAAGCCCATCTAAGTAATATCTATTAGTATTAATAATCGCCATCGCTTCTTGCGGTAAGGTTGGTACAACCTTGGAAGTAAATAATTTATTTGCTTCGAACAATAAATAAGGTGTAATTCCATTCTTGTACATATATTCTCGAATATACTCATAGTCTGACACTTCAGTATCCAACTGATGCTCTTTTAACCAGTTCTGTGTTTTTAGAATATTTAGACAATGCTTCATATAACTCTCAAATTGCCTATAATTCTTCACAAAATCACCGGCTAAAACCCACGGATTTTTTGTAGATATTGTCGCCATTTCAGCACTCCCCTTTTACACAACTTAACTATTTATATTCTATCATAGTATCTCTTACTTGTGAATACCCTTTTAAAAAGTTTAAAGAAACAAAACATTATAATATCTACTCACTATCACTTTAATACACAAGCAAACCCACCATACTTACAGCAACAAAAAACACCCTAAATATTGGGTGTTTTTATTTTTTACTAAAATCTTTTTGCGTTAATTCCGTATGCAACTTTAGTGTTCTTGTCTACCTTCAATTTGTTAGAAATCTCCACTCCTGCAATAATAAGAATTTCGTTACCACTAGCAAGAACTGGTGTAACTGCTCTTAGTCTAACAGGCACTTTCTTATCAATCAAATAATCGCTAAGAGACTTAGTTCCGCCACCAAACTTCTCGAACATATCACCATCTTTTCTAAATCTCCACTCTGCATCTTTAGGCAATTTAGCCGCATCAATCAAATGTGTATATTTGTCAATTTCGAATTTTCTAGTAGTAATAGTCTCAATTAGTCCATAACCAGAAATGTCTAGTTTACCTTTCTTGAATTTATATTTTTTGCTACTAGTTTTAACTCTTCTATTTGTGAAAGTGATGAAGTTATATTCTTTGATAACACTAAGGCCATTAACTAAAGATATCTTTGTTCCGTTATCAGCTTCAACAGCCATACTCTTAATCATCTTCAAGTGTTTGCTTTCGATATTAGTTGTAATACCAATTCTCTTCAAAGCACTCAAGATTAGTCTAAACACATAAGCATCTGGATAAACAAAGTAACTAGCATTAATTCTTGCAAGACCATCTTCTACTAAAATTGCGTCTTTGCTAATAGTTGATTGAATATATTTTTCGTCTTCTCTGCAGTTATTACCGAAGTTAGCAATACTTCTGTCTACGCCCTGCCAACGACTTCTAAGTAGTGGCATAATCTTGTTACGGATATAGTTACGATTATATTCATCTTCGCTATTGGTTTCATCTTCAACAAAAGGGATTTCGTTAGCACCCATATATGCCATAATAGAAGTTTGAGGAGTGCTAAGCATTGGTCTAATGAAGATATTATCTCTAATATAATCCATACCACTAGCACCAGCAATACCTGTTCCTCTGAATAAGTTCAGAAGAATAGTTTCTGCTTGGTCTTGTTGGTGATGAGCAAGAGCAACTTTGTTAGCAATACCTTTGTTAATTACTCCTTCAAAAACCTTATATCTACACTCTCTAGCACCTTGTTCTAGAGAAACCTTCTTGTCTTCAGAATACTTGGTAGCATTAACTTTGAAAGAATAAACCTCAATACCATTCTTCTTGCAAAAGTTCTTAACAAAAGCACTATCATCAGCACTATTTTCTCTGATACTATGGTCTACATTAACGGCAACTACTTTGCAACCAAGTTCTTTACGGTTATTCCATAAATAATGCAAAAGTGCCATACTGTCCTTACCACCAGAACAAGCAACTGCGATAGTCTCTCCTGCGTTAATTAAATTGTGTTTTTTGATATTACTTAAAATATGTTCCATACTTGCTCCCCATAGCAAATTTAATTATATTAATTAAAAGTCTTAGATATTTTAACACACTTATATTTACTAAGTCAATACGCAACTCTCAAAAAACAAAGAAAAAACCAACCGATTTTCAATATCGATTGGTTGATTTTTAACCCTCAAGAATTCTATTTAGGTTAGCGTAATACTCTTCCTCGCTGATAGCACCTTTGTCTTTTAATTCTTTTAGTCTAGCAATTGCCTCGCTCATAGCATTTAATTTATAATCAGGAACTTTGTCTTCCTTGTTCTCTTTGAACGCCTCTTCTACATTAACCACCTTTGCTGGTTGTTGTCTGCCCATAACGGTTGCACTAATCATTGCAAATAGTGCTGGTAGGAACGAACCTAAAATCAAATGCCAAATTGACTTAGACATAAGTCTTCTCGCAAAGGATAATGAATTAGCCCTAAACTTGATAGCTTTAAGATAGAATAGAGCAAAAGAAAGTTCTATAAATACTTCTAAAATAAATGAGAACATCATCATTGTGATTTCGCTATCCGCTTCAGTTATAGAATAACCATTGTTTACAAGCAAAGCATTCAATGCATCAGAAACTCCGCCAACATTAAAACCAATTAGCAAAGCACCAACCGCTGATGCAACTAGTGTAGCAAATGATAACACACAGGCAATAATCAGCAAAACCCTACTAGTATTTCTCTTTTTTGTCATATAATTTATTCTCCTTTAAAAGTCCTAGTGTTGAACACCTTTTCGTTTTTAATATCTTCTGGCAGAACTTTAGTAAACACAGCAAAGCCAGTAATAAGCGAACTTAATGGACCTCCTGTTACAAGTGTGAATATAAAGCACACAATTTGAATACCCCTCTTTGACTTAAACGCAAGAGCAGGAAGTCCACACATAACAAGATTGAACAATCCAGAAACAATTCCGCTAATTGTTAAAATAATAAGTAGAGCATTTAGCCAATCAATGCTAGGCTTAACAGTAAACTTAACAACAATTACCGCAATAAGCAAAGCAATCGAAGTAACAACTCTTAGCATCGCACTCGAAAAATAAAACACTCTCTTTCCTGTCGCACCTTTAAACATAATGCCCCCTTTTTAAATATTATTCTCACTAGTATAAAGTTGTTGGACACTCTCACCATTTTTGTTCTTCAAGAAAACAGCAACGGTGGTAGTAATATTGGCTATATTGAAAGTTAATAACAACCAACTAGCAACCACAAAAATCACTTTTAGAACAGGTCTTTTGCCGAACACTAATTGGTGTCTACTAGAAAGCAAACAGTTGAATACGCCAAAAGCAATCCAAATAAGACCCAATATAATAAGCACTACGCTCATAATATAAACCACTTTCATTACAAATCCAACCATTTCTTCTTCGGATAATTCTAATAGATATTCATAATCTTTGCTAGTAGCAGCAAGTTCAGTGATAAACCCTTCAACAGTACCCATAGATTCAGAGAACATATTTTTAATCAACTTCGAAATAGCGAAAAACATAAAGCCTAGGAAACAACCTAGTCCACCGACTACACAATTAAATACTCCAGATAGAATATATAAGACCTTTCTAGTTTTCATATATCTCCCAAACTTCAACTCAAATATTTTCTTTAGTGATTTGACTATCCCCGCAAAAGCCGACATTACGACTTCTACTATTTAGTTTATCAAATCAAAGTAATTATATCACTAATCTTAATATTGTACAATAAAAAAAAGGTTTTTTCGAATTTTTAGAACTTTTTCTAAAGAAAACACCAACACAAGACACTACATAAAGAACATTAATTAGAATTTTCTAGTTCCAACACCCACAAATTTATTTTGTTAAGATTATTTATGGTGGTATAATAAACTTATGGAAGTATGCGAAGAATTATTAACTTTATCTAAAGAATTCAATAACAAAGGGCACAAACTATATATTGTCGGAGGCTATGTAAGAGACAGCCTACTAGGGCTTCACAATGAAGACATAGATATTTGTTCATCTATGCCTTGTGAAGAGGTTTCGAAAATTTGTAAGAAACTAAAAATCAAAACCGCCAATATCAACTCTCACCTAGGAACAATACAACTAACTTATAATCAATATAAGTTCGAGTATACTAGGTTCAGACAAGAAAGTTATAGTAGAGCCGGAATGCATAGTCCAGACAGTGTCAGTTTCGTAGATGATATCAATCTTGATTGTCTTCGAAGAGACTTCACTATTAATAGTATTTATTACGATATAGAAGAAGGAATTCTTGTAGACAGAACTGGCGGACAGAAAGACTTAGAGAACGAAATCATTCGAACCACCAATAGTCCAAGTGTAACACTTGAAGATGATGGTCTGAGAATTGTACGAGCAGTTAGATTTGCTAGTACCCTTAACTTTAAGTACGACAAGAAAACCAAACAGGCTCTGAAGAAATTCGCACCTAACCTAAACCAGATTAGCAAAGAACGAATTCTAGGCGAAGTGAAACAACTAGTAGTTGCAGACCTAAAAGTGGGTAGACCCAATCAGATATTCTTGAAGAGTTGCAACTTGTTCCATTTACCTAAATATCTATTCAACTCCAGCCTTAATGGTATCAAAAAGTTTAACAAAAAAGATATTCAGAAATTCTACAATTTGCCAAAAGATGCAAGGCTTATCGGTTTCTATATTTTGGTACTATCCAAGCATCTAAAATATTACACCAATTCCAACAACCTAAGTTACATAATTAATGTTCTACTTGGACTTAACGGAATTAAAGAGAGCAATGAAAATATTAGACTAACAGAGAAGCTATATCGCATTATCCAAAATCTAAACTTCAATAACGATATTCTCAATGCGACTGTTAATTATTTAACACTATCAGATACCGAAAGAGAATTGGTTCAAACATTTATTCATAATAAAGCAAAAGACCAACTTTCTGACAATATCTCAATAATCAAAGACAATAACTTACCACTTTCATCACATCAACTACCTATTACACCAGAAGAACTAATAGAGATAGGAATAGAAAGAAAGTATATTTCCAAAATCCTTAGCACACTATATAATCAGGTACTTAGTATGAAAGTCAAGAATACAAATGAAGACCTAAAAAAGTTAGCAAAAGAAATCAATGATACCTTCATATCAATCAATAAACAATTAGAGGAGAAAGTATGAAAATAATTTATTGCCACCACGCAGAAAGAGCAGTGGACACAAGAAAAGCTCGTTCACAAGAAGACGACATTACAGACAATGGTTTCAAGGATGCACAATTAGTTGCTGAGATGCTTAGCAACCAAAAGATTGATGCAATATATACCTCAAACTTCTATCGTTGCAAAAAGACTGCACAAGTTATCAATAGCCTAATTGGAGCTCCAATATTCGAAGAGGAACGCTTCAACGAAGTTGGCTCTGTAGAGGGCGAAGACTGGAAGGCTTGTCTAACCAGAAACATTGATGCACTAAATAACATTATGTCCAAGTATAATGATGATGCTACTATCCTATGTGTAGCCAGTGGAGTTAACCTATCAGCTTTCGTTTGCTGGAACTTAAACATTAAGCCTACTAGCGACTTCCCATTTATGGGCGCTACTAATTGTGCACCTATCGTATTCTACGAAGCAACACCAACCAAGTTCAGAGAAGTTAAGTATATCAGAGAGAACCAAGCATTTGCTTATAGAAAGAGTAAAGATTATGTAGTTCTAGAGCCAACCTTTGGCGAAATGAAAACACACCTAAAACTTGAACTTGCCAAGAGAGCAGAACTAATGCAACTATTCACAAACAGATATAGAAGAGAAGAATATCTAACCAAACTAGGCAATATCGAGAGAGCTATGGATATGGGCGAAATCGAAAGCAAAAAATTCCTAGGCAACAAACTATCTCTAGAGATTATGCAACTAATCAAAGATATCTGCCAATCTGAAGGAATTCCTTTTGAAAATGTTAGAACAACCACCGCACTTCAACTTAACGAAGACGAGTGTATCAAGAACTTCACAACTTATACCGAAAGATTATTCTATATTGATACCAACCTTCAAGACACCCTAATGCTACTATACTCAACTCTTGTTAGTTATATCAATTACAACGACCTAGTTCACGAAGACCTAGAGAAAATGTGTATAATCTCAGAAAAAGAAGAAGGCTCATACTATAACGGCAAATTCTTATACAAACTATAAAAGAAAAAGGCTTATGAAAAAGTTTTGTAATAGATTAAAAGAATTAAGACAAGAACACAATTTATCCGTTCTTGCATTGTCAAAAATACTAACTGTTAGCCACTCAACAATACTTAGATGGGAGAGAGGAGAAATAACACCATCAATTGAGTATTTATTTAAAATATGCCAACATTTTGGCATTTCAGCAGACTATCTACTAGGACTAGAAGATTAGACTTAACCAATATTATTACGAACACCTCATAGGTTTATGGGGTGTTCTTTTTCGCACACCCCGCACTTCAACACATATATATAAGACACCCAAATCAACTAGAATATATATAAGGAACACCCGACCACTCAACACATTATATATAAGGGGTATGCGGAGCAATACCCCCCCCACCTAACGCATTATATATAGGGAACAATAAACAATAGTACCCCAGCACCCAACACATATATAATAGATAGTGCGACACCCCACACCTACTGCGTATATAGTAGAGAGTGCAACAAAGGGCAAAGGCACAACCGAACACCAAGCACATATTATATAGAGCGAAGCGACACCCACTCACTCAACACATATATAATAGAGAGTGCGACTTGTACACTCAGGTAAGTATATGGGACAGCAAGAACAACAACGCTAAGACAGCAAGGCAAGTACCAGTGTAAGCAAGTGCTAGACACCCACCCCATACTGCATATATAGTATAGAGTGCGCCAAAGTGGTGCGACCACTAGACCACCTACTGCATATATAGTAGAGAGTGCGACAAAGGTACGACACCCCGACACCCAACTAATATATAGTAGGGGCGAAGCAATACCCCCCCACTCAACAAGTATATATATAAGGGGACACCGACCACCCAACTAATATATATAAAGGAGGAAAAGATATGCTCTATAAACCCATACCCACTTACACACCAAAGTAATATACTACCAAGGAGGAGTAAAATGCCACACAGCCTATTCAAACAAACAATCACAACCACAATAGAAGAAATACTACTAAGTCTAAAAACAAATAATAACAAAATCAAAGGAGAAAACAATATGTCATACACAAACAACAAAGAAAATCTAGGAGAAAAAATTATGCAAAACACAAACAAAACAATCTATAACAACCATAAAACAGAAAACCTATTCGATAATGAAGTATTCAAAAAAGTAGTAATAGAGTTTTTTGAGGAGGAAGAACGCAGAGCAAAGCAAACATTAATGCCAAATGCACGAAACTTCGAAAAATATCTATTCGTAAAAGAGCAACTAAATAAGATTGCAAAAAGTAACCATACACAATTAGAAGAAAGCCACTTTGGTCTAAATGCAGACTTTGTAATCAAACTATATGTGCTAGACATTAACGAAATCAAAATAATCTCTAAAATATCCAAATTCTGCTCAGCAATAGGAATTGATGCTGAACTAAACGGCAAACTAACACTATGTGCCACCGTTCCAGATGTATTCCTAGCATACGAAGAAGAAATAGCAAAAAAACAAAACAACGCTTTAATCGTATAAACACCTTAATAAAACAATCAAAACGAACCATTATTAAACACTAAGCATCAGGGCATAAAAGAGGCTCTTTTTTTATGCCCTAAAAAGTCTTACATAAATCAACTTAAAAAGGAGCACAATATATGTCATTCCTAATATCCTGTATAATAGTCTGCCTAATAGGAATATACCTAACTGAAGGTAGAAAGAAATAAACAAAAAAAGGAAGACCACTACTGGTTCTTCCTTTATTTTTTTGCAATTTTCGAATTAGATATTAGTATCTTGCCAACCGCAACATTGTTTATATTTCTTACCGCTACCACAAGGACAAGGGTCATTTCTACCAACAAGTTTGCCTTTTGTCTTTGCTTGAGTTTTCTCAGTATTGTTAGTTACCATATCAATACTTGCAGGAGACTTCATTAGTTTGTCTAGTTCAGCTTGAGCATCAAGTGGTTTAATTTTGCTCTCAGCCTCTTCTCTTTGTCTTCTTGCTTCGTTCTCAGCAGCAATTTTTTGAGCCTCTTCGATTTCCTTCTTTCTCTTTAGAGCCAACTCTTTCATTTGCTCTAATTGCTCTTTGGTTGGTTTCTTCATAGTCATATTAACAGGAACTCTTCTCTCAATTTGAAGTCTGAAGTTGATTAGGAACATAGCAGTCTCTTCACGCATCTTCAAAATCATCTTCTCATATGCTTCGCTACTTTCTTTCTTAAACGCTAAGATTGGGTCGTGGTTACCATAAGCTCTTAGACCAATCTCACTTCTAAGAATTTCCATATAGTCGATATGGTCTCTCCATAAACTATCTACTACACGAAGTAATATTTCTCTTTCAATTCTTTGATAGTCAAGTTTAATCTCTGCAAGTGCCTTACACTTAGCCTCATAAACCTCAACTGCCTTATCTGCAATTTTCTCTGCTAATTCTTCTAGTTCTAAGCCCTCTACCATCTCAGCAGTTACAAAGTTTGCATCTGGTGGAAGAACTCTATTATTAAGTGTATTATTGATTTTCTCAATATTCCACTCTTCCCAAGAAGCTAGTTCATCACAAGCATCATACACTCTATCTTTTGCGAAGTCTCTAACCATATCAATAACTTCTTCGTGAACATCTGCGCCATCAAGAACTCTATTTCTTTCTTTGTAGATTTCCTTTCTTTGTTGGTTATTAACATCATCAAACTTAAGCACTGTATGTCTTGCAGAGAAGTTAAATCCCTCAATTCTTCTTTGTGCTGCTTCGATTTGTTTAGATAAGAATTTGATTGTAAACGCTGTGTCATCAGAAATCTTGAAGAACTTAACAACGCCTTGCAATTTCTCGCCACCAAATCTCCTCATAAGGTCATCTTCCATACTTACGAAGAACACACTACTACCAGGGTCTCCTTGACGACCTGCTCTACCTCTTAACTGGTTATCAATTCTTCTACTCTCGTGTCTCTCTGTACCGATAATATGAAGACCACCAAGTGAGATAACTTTCATTTTCTCATCATCAGTTACTTGCTCGAACTCTTTGTAATATCTCTTATACTTCTCTCTAGCAAGTTCCATATCTTTGTTATCTGTTGATAGATATGAAGTTGCGAACTCAATTTGTTCTTGTGTATAGCCTAGTTCCGCCATCTTTTGTTTAGCCAAGAACTCAGGGTTACCACCTAGCATAATATCTGTACCACGACCAGCCATATTGGTTGCAATTGTTACCTGACCAAGACGACCAGCTTGGGCAATAATCATACTTTCTTTTGCGTGATTTTTTGCATTCAATACATTATGCTTAATTTTTGCTTTTGTTAATTCTTTAGAGATAAGTTCACTCTTCTCAATTGTGATAGTACCAACTAGAATTGGTCTACCTTCTGCGTGAACTTTCTTAACCTCTTCAACAATAGCATCAATCTTTGCTTTTTCTGTAGGATATACAACATCTGTCCAGTCAATTCTTCTAACTGGTTTGTTAGTAGGAATTTGCACAACATCTAGGTTATAGATTTTGTTGAATTCTGTTTCTTCAGTCTTTGCAGTACCAGTCATACCACTTAGTTTGTCGTATACTCTGAAGAAGTTTTGGAATGTAACAGTTGCAAGAGTTTTGTTCTCATCTCTTACTTCCAATCCCTCTTTAGCTTCGATTGCTTGGTGAAGACCGTTGGAATATTTTCTGCCCTCCATAAGTCTTCCTGTGAATTCATCAACGATAATAATTTCGCCATCTTTAACGATATAGTTATTATCCTTATGCATAATGTAATGTGCTTTCAATGCATTGTTGATATAGTGGTTAAGTTCGATATTATTGATATCTCCTAGGTTCTCAATTCCGTAGAATTTCTCAGCCTTGGCAATACCACTCTCGTTAAGTCTAATTGCTTTCTCTTTCTCATCAATCTCGTAGTCAGTATTTTTAAGAGATTTAGCAAATCTAGCAGACTTCTTATAGTCCTCGCTACTCTTCATTCCTCTACCAGAGATAATAAGCGGAGTTCTAGCCTCATCAATAAGAATACTATCCACCTCATCGACAATAGCGAAGTGATAACCTCTAGCAACTCTATCTTCTGCTCTAAGAACCATATTGTCTCTTAGATAATCGAAACCAAGTTCGTTATTGGTACTATAGGTAATATCACAATCATAAGCCGCTTTCTTTTGTTGAGGGGTCATATCGTGTGTAGAAATACCAACTGTTAGTCCCAAGAATCTAAATATCTTACCCATCCAGTCAGCGTCACGAGATGACAAGTATTCATTAACAGTAACAATATGACAGCCCTTGCCCTCAAGTGCTACAAGATATGCTGGTAAAGTTTCCATAAGAGTTTTACCTTCACCAGTTTTCATTTCAGCAATTCTTCCTTGGAATAGAGCAATACCACCTAGAATTTGTACATGATAATGTCTCTTGCCAATAACTCTAGTACTTGCTTCTCTTACACAAGCATAAGCATCTGGCAATATATCTATTGGCTTCTCGCCATTTTTTAGTCTATTTTTAAGTATAGCAGTAGTGCTCTTAAGTTCATCATCAGTCATAGCACTATATTTGTCTGCAAGTTCTTCTACTTTCTTAGCAATCTTCTCTAATTTTGCAACATTTCTTGCATTGTCAGATTTAAAAATTTTACCAAATAAGCCCATTAATATCTCCTTCAATAAAATTGAAACTAGGTACAAGGCAACACCTATACCCACGCATTTCCAATTATATATAATTGTACAATATTACCACCAAAAAACCAAGCAAATTACACAACTTTACCATATTAACACCAATATATATTTGTCGAAAAATATTAATTTGCTCACATTACGCCTCAAATCAGATTGCAAATCGCATAAAATATGTTAAAATACCATAACAAACAAAAGTGAAAACTAATTAACAAGGAACTTTATGACAAAACAATTCAGACTATTCAAAAACCTAATAAAGAAGATTAATACACCAATATATTTATCCGGCCATATCAAACCAGACCACGACTCTATATGCTCTTGTCTGTCTCTTGCTAGACTACTTGAAAAATTGGGCAAAGAGGCTTATGTAATACTTGATGAGAACGATATGGATATATTATCTATTCACGAGAACAAGCACTTGGTTGTCAATGATGTTACTCATAACGATTATGCATTTATTGCTCTTGATATGAACGAATCTTATAGACTAGGCAAATTCAAGAAATACTTCGAACCTGCTAGTGTGAAGATTAATATCGACCATCACCAAGGCAATCGAATTAATGCTGACCTCATTATTGCAGACCAAGAGAAAAGTTCAACTTGCGAAATTATATACAATCTTATCAAATCTTACGGCAAAATATATCTTGACAAAGATATCGCAGAGTGTCTATATACCGGTATTATGACTGACACTAGTTGCTTCTCAAGAAGACTATCTCCAGACACAATGAAGATTGCCCAAAAACTAATTAATTATGGTGTCGATTATGAAAGAAGCATCAAAGCAACTTTCTCCTACCGCACACTATACGAACTAAAAGCTCTTGGCGTTCTAATTGAAGAAATCAAAGTAGATGAAATGCTACACTACCTAGTAATAGACAAATCTAGAGAAGAGTTCAAGAACCTAACACACAACCAAATTACTAAGACTATTGCAGAGGAACTAAGAAAAATCGAAGATATGGATATCTTCTTAATCTTTATAGTAGAGGGCCATATTATCACAACTAAGTGTATGAGTAATGTTACCAAGAACGCCAACCTAATTGCACAACAATTCGGCGGTGGCGGACACAAAGGCGAAGCTGGATTTACAGTTCTAAACACAACCGTTGAAGAAATACTTGAGAAAACCAAAAATTATCTAAAAGAAAACAACCAATAAAGGAAATATAGCAAAATGGAAAAATCAAAAGTATATTTTACAAAAGATATTAGTGCAAATGGGTTATTAAAAATATACGAAGCTCTAAACACTGAACTAAAAGGCAAGGTTGCAGTTAAAATATCAACAGGCGAACCTGGTGGACACAACTTCTTGCAACCTAGTTTAATCGCACCATTAGTTCAAGCGTTAGATGGCACAATTGTCGAGTGTTGTACAGCCTATCAAGGTCGTAGACTAGACCCCAAAGACCATTGGGAAGCAATCAAGGAACACGGATTTCTAAATATTGCTCCTTGCGATATTATGGACGAAGATGGGGAGATTGAAATACCGGTTAGAAATAGTAGGCATTTGCACGGCTACAATATAGTAGGCAAGAATATCAACAATTACGATAGTATGCTTGTACTATCACACTTCAAAGGCCACCCTCTAGGCGGATTTGGTGGGGCACTTAAAAATATCAGTATCGGAATCGCTTCAACTAGAGGTAAGGCTTGGCTTCACTCTTCAGGACACACCAAAGACATTACTAAAATGTGGGATTATTTCAGTTATCAAGATGAATTCCTAGAGAGTATGGCAGAAGCAAGTAGTGCAATTATCGACCACTTCTCTGCTGAAAACATGGCATACATTAATGTTGCCAATAGACTATCAATTGACTGCGACTGCAATCCACACCCTGCCGAGCCAGAGATGGCGGATATTGGAATATTCGCTTCCCTTAATCCAGTTGCTCTTGACCAAGCTTGTTATGATGCAATTATCAATTCTGAAGATGCAGGAAAAGAGAAATTAGTTGCTCGTATGAAAAATAAAAATGCTATTCACTTAGTAGAACACTCCAACACCCTAGGTCTAGGCACTAGAGAATACGAAATTGTTAGCATAGACAACTAAACCTTGACAATCAACAACAAAATAACTATAATAAATTTGTCGGTTAGATAAATAAATTGCTACACTTGGTAGGCAGTTAATTCGCCGACATTTTTTATTTTCAAATACTTACACTTATAATCAATAAGAGCGAAACCCCTCGCTCTTTTTTGTTTTTATCAAGCAAATTAAAAAGACTATTAATTCCAACCCCACCAAAACACAGCACTTTGAGCAAACTTTTGCATTTTTCTTCACAATTTGTATTGACAAGCGAAACCTCTTTCAGCATAATATGTAATATCACCTCTAGGTGAAATAATATAAAGGAGCAAGATTTAGCAGTACTACCTGCGAATTCGAGATGAAACATTATG
>JAZLDP010000082.1:0-3909 GCA_045614835.1 Clostridia bacterium
CTTGTTTCAATAATTGTTCCCTATATTTATATGGATTATGTAATTTATCAAGATCAATAAATAAACCACCATAATCGTTAATAACCTTATCAGCTTTATTATTAATAAATTTATTATTAACTATCACTTGTTTTGTGTTAATCTTAATTTTTTCTAATTTCATTTCATCGTCGTCCATGTACCATATAATTAAATAAAGATTATCTTTAAGATATTTCTGCATCTTTCCGATATAAAAGTCAGAACGCTCTTGATAGTAGTTTTTAATTAAGTCGGATTCGCCCTGTGTCAAGTTGGTAGTGTGTTCATCATTTGTTGTTACACTACCCAAATTTGCCAATTTAACATTAAGAATAGGTATGATATTGCAAAGTACCTGATAAAGTAAAAATGGCTGTATAAAATCGTCAAGAAGCACCTTATAATCATAGTTCTCAGGCTCATTTATAAGATTCTCTGAAACAAGGTAAAGAATCTTGTTATAAAGACAGTTTCCTAGAACAGGTTCAAGGTACATTTCCTGCGCTTCCCTGATAGATGGTAATAACCAACTACCAAACACATTATCATTTATGTTTGAATTTTCTTTAATGTATTTTTCAGAAATAAGTAATACTCCGTTCATCTTATTTTACAACTTGTTCTTCGTTATTATTGTCAGATAATGAGAATGGTCTAATTGTCATTACACCCTTTTGTGATAATGCTCTATCAAAAGCATCACATAACTTTAACTGAATTGGTTTTACCCTTGTTCTGTTATATAATTTGAATGAAGATTCATATTCCTCTTGATTGAAACCTGTTGAACCTTCTGAAGAGCATCCAAATAAGTTAGGATTAGCACCAAAAGCTGTGAAAATCTGATTCTGGGTTTTCTTTGCAAGACTTTCATATCTCTTATCGAAATCGTCAGCAGCAAGTCTTTCTATTGTTGTTGCATTATCCTTTCCATTATTAAATGATAAGACAAATCGGCCAGCATTCTCTGAACCAACCCATTTTTCAGTAATATTTTTTTCAATATCGCTGATTTGTTCATCCGTAGGAATTCCGTTATTGAAATTGATGATGGCTGAGCCAGCAAAGTTGTTATCTAACTCTGAAAGGTGGAAATTATCTATCTCAATTTCAGTTACAACTGATTTAACAGCACTTCCCCATATAGGAGTACCATATACACCTCTTGAATGAGGGGTTTTTATACAGATTATAGAAGCTGGAACATCAGCACCTTCAACAAACTTTGGATAAATTATTGTTTTGCTTGACCTGCTGTATCTCTTTGCAAAATCTTCGTTATAGAAGAACATTTCATTCTCATAGTCAGAACGCACAAATCTTGCGTCAAGGTGATAGAATTCTACAATCTCTCCCCTTGTATTTCTGATTACTTGAATATATACAACACCAAAATTTAGGTAGTCAGCAGCCAATAATGTGAACAACTCATCCCAAGATTGTTTCTTATTATTTGGGTACTCCAATTTAGAGCAAGTAACACCATTACCAACAACATAGTCAGTTGTTCCATTTATGATTGTCTGTAAAGTAGGGCATTCAAGATAAAGTCTGTGTAAGAATACAGGATAGTCATTTGAATCTCCCCAATATATGTAATTCTTTCCCCTGTCTTCACTTTCTTTTGGAAGAGGGATTGTTTGTTCAATTTTCTTATCTATAGCTGCAAATGCTAAGTTTATGTTTTTCAACTCTGCCATTATCCATTATACACTTTATAAGTATTATTTTTGGTATAAGCTGTTGCCTCTTTTACATAATCACCTATTTGAAGATTTCCTGTTGCAACCTGCTCATCGTTATCGTTAAAAAGATAGTAAGTGTAAGAACCATCATTCATATTTTCATCCAATTGAAGAGGAAAATGGTAAAACAACTTGCTGTCACTATAATCAGTCAAACCAGAATAAATGTATTCCCTTTTGCTTACATTTGATATCAATTTTAGTGTCATTTTACATCAATTTTAATATAAATATATTTTTACTTCCTTTCGGTTTATAAAAAAAAACAGGCTAACCTTTCGGAAAGCCTGTTTAAATGTGCGTTAGCTATTAATAATAAAGTAAAATGAAAAATAATGAGAATAATCAATTATAATATAGTGTTAATTCGATAAAAAGTCAACATCTATTAAATACTAAATATTTCCAATTATAGTTCCTTCTCCAATATTATATTTATATGTGTTAGTTACTGTATCATATAAACAAGCTTGGTTGTTATCATCCAAAGCAGGCTTCAAATCAGCAACAAGAACACCACTCTTATATAGTTTGAACTCAGTTATTGTCATAGGAGTTGCTTTAGTGTCTGTTGGTACACCGCCTCTATTTTCTGAGTGAATATAAATACTTCTAGAATTTGAATACATACTTATAGGATTCAAAGTAACACTTTCCCCATTATATGTAAAACCAGTATTATCAAGTATAATTGTACCAGTTATAGGATATGTTATTATTATGTTTTTTCTTTCAAGGCCATAAGCACCATTTAATTGTATTGGATTTCCTTCCACTCTAACCCTAAACCAATAGGCATCATATTCATCTCCACCAAATAATGGGAAATATGTGTTTTGTTCATTTATATAAACACCGTACATTTCTGCTCTTGTGTCTAGGTCAGCTATTATTCCTGTATCTATATAACTCTTACCACTAAAAGTAATACTTGTAATGAAATTAATTGTTTTTTCCTTATTATACTTTTGGAAAATCAATTTATCACCGTAATATGCTTTGTTTACAGGAATGTTTTCCCTGTATAGTGAATATACAGGGTTTCCATTTTTATTTAATGTATTGCTCATATATAAATTCTAATATTTAAATTATAAATCATAAACCACACTCCAACCAGATGGTATGCCACTAATTCTTCCTGTGCTTCCATTTTTATAGTGAACAGTTCCATTATTTACTGAAAAATATGCTGTCTGCATAGTTAAATTAGAACTTTGCGGATAATATTTTATATCTTTTAACCCATTAACCCCATAGAAGCCAAAATAAGAACCAAATGTAGTTGAACCCGTGTTAGCAATAGTTAGTTTTTGTAATGGTTTTAAAATTGTTCCATATCCTTCGTTAGTCATTCTAGCGATTGCCATACCTCCAAAATAGTTTATATTACTACCAAAAATAATTTCAGTTGCTGGACTTGCGTGGAATGCATCTGCACCAACATACATAGTAGTACTACCTGTAACAATTATCTTGTCGAAATTAATTCCGTTATAACTTTTATATGTTGACCCACAGAATTTACCCGCAAAAGAATAAGCAAATGCGCTACTACCATCTTTATAAGAAGTTGTCTTACCATAGCCAGAACAAGCATATTGGTTATCTTCAATAATTAAAGTGCCTGAAGTTAATTTGAAGCAAGATGAACCAATAGATGTTATATTACTAGGGATTTTAAATTCAACCATACCTGTACACTCTTCAAATGCACTTGCACCATATCCACTAACAGTTGTTGGAATATCTATTGTTGCCAAAGTGGTTAGGCCACTAAAAGCATTAGTTGGTATGTTTTTAACATTATTTACAAAATTAATAAATCCAACACCATTAGAAAATTCGTGAGAAGAAAATGAAGTACCTTCCCAAACATAACCGCCAAAATTTCTATTTAATTTTTGGTTATCTGTTGTTGTGTATATAATAGTCTTATTATGGGCAACAAAAGCCTCTTGATATACACTTGTACTTCCTGTTGCAGTAAAGCCAGAATAGGATGCAGACAACTCCAAAGTACCTGCTGAATGCCTTGTTGTTGCTGTTGAAGATGGAACATTTAACGAACCTGTAACAACTGATTCACTTGTAACATCTTCAATTGTTCCATTATTATAATGAGCATTAATTATATAAGAAC
>JAZLDP010000083.1:0-16539 GCA_045614835.1 Clostridia bacterium
GTATTCACGCTAAAGGTGCTTATGTTAAAGAACTTAACGATTTGGATTTTGATTTGCCGATAGTAAATGAAGCAGTTAAAAACTACCTTGTTTACAATTATTCAATAGAAGATACCATTCTTGGATGTAGAGAGTTCAGAAAATTCCAAAAGGTTGTAAAGTTATCAAATAATTATGAGTGGGTGGAACACGAAAATGGATGCAGAACTACTAAATTGGTTAATAAGGCTTATCGCACTTTTGCTTCTTGTGACGATAGCGATGGGATGTTAAAGGCTTGTAGAAATACAGTTGATGGATTAGAAAAAAAGAAATTTGGTGGTACTGCTGATAGGTGTTTTATTTGTAATGATGATTTGAATGGTTTGGCTATACCAAGTAAGTTAGACCGTCAATGGTATATAGATTTAGCATATAAGAGATTGAGAGATTTTGGAGTGAAAGTATGATTAAAATTGAAAAAACTGATGTTTACGGTTGGGAAGCTGCCATTCGTGGTATGAGGAATCCACTTAATTCGTGGGATAAGAGTGATAGTTTATGGACTAATGGATATGTGGATGCCACACATAATACGGTGCTACAAATTGGTGATATGGAGTATCAGATTGGTGAAAACGACCTTAACCTTATGAAGAAATTATCCAAAGCGGGTAACGACCACGCTAAATTCTTACGAATGATAAATGTAACTTGTGATATTACTGCACCATTGTATTGGTGGAAGGAGTTTGATACATACAAGGTTGGTACAGTTGCTAACTCTTGCTCAACAATGCACAAGATACACGATAAAGAATTTACAATGGGTGATTTTAGTTGCGAGCATTTGACAGGCGAATCTAAAAACATATTGATGGATACTGTATGTCATCTCAACAAAATGCGTAACATATTCATCCATGCTAGAGATAAAGATTACGCTAAGGAAGCTTGGTGGCAGATGATACAACTACTACCAAGCTCTTACAACCAAAAGCGTACAGTTCAGTTAAATTACCAAGTGTTAAAATCAATGTATTTTGCTCGTAAAAACCATAAACTTGACGAGTGGAGAGAGTTCTGTAAGTGGGTTGAAACATTACCATATTTCAAGGAGATTTGTATTGATAGTTGCAGTTGATTTTGACGGTACATTAGCCGTTACAGATTATCCAGAGATACTATCACCTATTCCACAGGTAATTGATTATTGTAAGAAACGACAATCGCTTGGAGATACTTTAATTCTAAATACTTGCCGACACGGTGAGTATTTAGAAGATGCTGTTGAGTGGTGTAAAACACAAGGGTTGGAATTTGATTACATAAACGAAAATCCACCAGATAGAATTGCAATATATGGTGATTGTCGCAAAATTTACGCTGATATTTATTTGGATGACCATAATATGTTGTTGTCTGAACTTATTTAACATAAAAGTAAGGGAGTGATGTGCTGTGAGTTTTTACCGAGGATTTGTGCCTACCCACGGTAAGATGGCACAAATGGCATTTAAGGATAAAACATCTGACGAATTACTCACATTAGAGTCTGCACAAAAATTCAATGAGTACGCTGGTATATTGGCAGATGATACAGTTTTAGTAGATATTGATACCGAAAACGAAACAGAAATTTTGCTCAACATTGTGAAATCCAAAGGATTAAAATGTAGAGTTCTTAAATCTCGCAGCGGTGGTCATTTTCTTTTTAAGATAGATAAACCTATGCCTAATAGAACTAAGGTTAAATTGGCTATTGGTATAGTTGCTGATATAAAAGGATGTGGTAGAGCATCTTATGAAGTGTTGAAAATAGATGGTAAAGAACGAGAAGTTCTTTATGATAGTGGCGATTATCAAGTACTTCCCAGATATTTACATCCGATTAAAACGAATGTAAATGTACTTGATTTAGCTGAAGGGGATGGGAGAAACAATGCCTTATTCTCTTATATTCTACCACTCCAACAAAACGATTTTACGATTGAAGAATGTCGAGAATGTATTGGTGTAATCAATGATTTCGTATTAAAAGAGTCATTATCTGAAGACGAATTAAAGGTAATCTTACGAGATGGTTCATTTGAAAAACCCACATTCTTTACAAGCCGTGGTGCTTTTCTGTTTGATAAATTCGCAAAATATTTAAAACAGGCAGAAAACATTATTAAAATCAATAAGAAACTCCACATCTATCGTGATGGAATATATGAGAGTGGGGATGACTTAATTGAGTCGGCTATGATTGAGCATATTCCAAATCTTAGTCGTAGTAAACGACAGGAAGTATTATCATATCTTGGCTTATTGGTTGCCAAAGAGAGTGGTATTGCTGATGCCAACTTAATAGCTTTTAAGAATGGTGTACTTAATATTGCTGATAATACATTTACTGATTTCTCACCAGAGTATGTTATCACAAATAAAATTCCACACAACTATAATCCTGATGCTAAAAGTGATTTGTTGGATAGTGTAATGAATAAATTTGCTTGTGGTGATGAAAATGTTTATGAGTTGTTATACCAAGCGATTGGTTATTGTTTTTATAGAAGAAATGAGTTGAGAAAGAGTTTCTTCTTACTTGGTGAGAAAAGAAATGGTAAATCTACTTTTCTTGATATGGTGGCTACTCTGTTGGGTGAAGATAATATTTCTAATCTTGACTTGTGTGATATTGGTCACCAATTTAGAACTGCTGAAATTGACGGAAAACTCGCTAATATTGGTGATGATATAAATGACGAGTGGTTATCCAACTCATCAATATTTAAGAAAGTTGTTTCTGGTGAAACTGTTACAACTGAACGAAAAAGTAAAGACCCTTTTAAGTTACGCAGTTGTTGTAAGTTTTTCTTTTCTGCTAACTCTATTCCAAGAATTGGTCGTGGTAAAGACTCGGCAGCAGTTATTGATAGATTAGTAATTATCCCATTTGATGCAAAGTTCACTAAAGAAGATAAAGACTATGACCCATTCATTAAATATAAACTTCGCAGTGAAGAAGTTATGGAAGCTCTTATTGCTAAGTCTATTCCAGCTTTAAGAAATGTATTGATTAACCAAGAATTTATCACTTGCGATAAAGTTAAACGCAATATTGAAGAATTTGAGATTTCAAATAATCCTATTTTAGAGTTCTTTGAAGAACTTGACGAAAAAGATTACTTGAACGAACCTGTTAAAGCAGTATATCAAAAATATAATGCGTTTTGTCTATCAAACAATCTTCAACCAATCTCGGCTATTGAATTTAAGAAACAAATGAAAAAGCAATTCAGTTTGGTTGAGAAAACTATCGAATGTGATAGGAAACGATTGAGGGTGTATCAGTATGATGAATAAACAGTTAATTGAAGATAATATCAACTTGGTTTATTCAGCCATCCACAAATATTTTCCAAAATGTATTCACGATGAGGACATCGTACAATGTGGGATGCTTGGCTTATGTAAAGCGTGTAACACTTGGGATGAGAGTAAAAGCACTCTTAGCACTTATGCTTATCAATGTATTAGAAATGAGATTATCGAAGAATTTAAAAGACGAAATAAACACTCTGAAGTTTGGTCATTAGATTATGAATATTTACTTAAAGATGAGCCTGTAACATTACAAGATATTTTAGTTGGTGATAGCGATGTTGATTATTTTGATATGTCACCGATTTACAAAGAGTTAACGCCAACAGAACAACTAATTTTGAAATATCGACAACAAGGATTAAAACCTGTTGAGATTGGAAAAAAATTAGATTTGTCAAGACAATCGGTTTGTCAAAAACTTAGGATTATTCGTATAAAATGGAAACAAATTATGGATGACACTATGGATTTTGTGAAGTGAGGTTAGAATGATTACTTTAGTTGTTAGTGATTTACACCAAATTACTTGGTTAGAATATGAACTTATTAACGCAAAAATTAAATATGAAACACAACTTGACGATGGTAGGTATGGTCTTTATACACCATATCTACTCGTTTATAATACACCGTTAGATTTTCAAAGAGCATTACAATGGATTGGAGAACAAAGCAAAGATGAATAAAAAGACATTTTTAAGTATCGTAAATGGCGAGAATAAAGAAGTTTTGAATGAGAACGCTAATATGAGTGCTGATACACCATCTGGTTTGATGTATAAGTTAGGTTCTGAAACTTCCAAAGAATGTACCACTAAATATTTATTAAGTAAACAAGTAAAAAAGGCAGTAGAAGATAACTATATTCATATTCACGATTTGGACTATTATCCAACTAAATCCACAACTTGTTTACAACATCCATTGGATAGAATATTGCAAAATGGATTTATTGCAAATGATGGTCAAGCAAGACCTTGTCAACGAATTGAAACAGCTGGAGCATTGGCAGCTATTACTATGCAGACTGTTCAAAATGAACAACACGGTGGTCAGTCTATTCCAGCTTTTGATTTCTACCTTGCACCTTATGTAAGAATGGCATTTATTGAAGAACTCGATAAATACTCTGAAATAACAGGTCGAGATTATAGTAACTATTATGCTATGGAAATCAAAGATTATGTTATCAAGGATAGTAGCTCTCCACTTCAGTTAGCAATTAACAACACAGTTAAACGAGTTCATCAAACTATGGAGTCATTCATTCATAATATGAATACAATGCGTTCTCGTGGGGGTGGTCAAACTGTATTTAGTTCAATTAACTATGGTACAGATACTTCTCCAGAAGGTAGATGTATCATTCGTGAGTTATTGAAAGTAACTGACAGGGGAGTCGGTAATGGTGCAACAGCTATTTTTCCAATCCAAATTTGGAAATTGAAAAAGGGTGTTAGTGCTGAACCAGGTGACCCAAACTATGATTTACTCCAATTTGCATATAAAGTAACTGCTAAAAGGTTCTTCCCTAACTTTATCAATCTGGATGCTCCATTCAACCAACACGACAAGTGGGATGTTAATGACCCTGAACGATATAAGTATGAATGTGCTACTATGGGTTGTCGTACAAGAGTTTTTGAAAATCGACACGGTGAAAAAACATCTGTTGGTAGGGGTAATTTGTCATTTACCACGGTTAATCTCGTTAGACTCGCATTAGAGAGTCAAGGTGATATGGAGCGATTTGACAGTCTTTTAAATCATTATACAGCGATAGCTATTGAACAACTTGTAGAAAGATATACCTTCCAATGTAATGGGTTGAAAAAACAATTTCCACTACTTATGTCAGGAATGTGGTCTGACTCTGATAAGTTAAATTCAAATGATAAAGTCAATGATGTATTAAAACAAGGTACATTATCTGTTGGTTTTATTGGTCTTGCTGAATGTTTAGTAGCTCTTACAGGACACCATCACGGTGAAGATGAAAACTCACAAGCAGTTGGTTTACATATTCTTAATAGAATGAATGAAATTTGTAAATGGTATGCCGATAGACACAATCTCAACATTAGTGTTATTGGTACACCAGCCGAAGGTTTGTCAGGTAAGTTTGTTAAGAAAGATAGAGAATACTTTGGTGTTATTCCAAATGTAACTGATAGAGATTATTATACCAACTCCAATCATATTCCTGTTTGGTATAAATGTACTATGGAACATAAGATGCGAGTTGAAGCACCTTATCACGCATTGACAACTGCTGGTCATATTGCTTATTTGGAAGTCGATGGTGACCCTGAAAAGAATGTTAGAGCAGTTGAACAAATGGTTAATCTTATGCGTAAATATAATGTTGGTTATGGTAGTATCAATCACGCAAGAGCAAGATGCTTGGACTGTGGTTATGAAAGTGGTTCTAATTTATTTGATGTTTGCCCTAATTGTCAATCAACTAATGTAGATGTTTTAGAACGAATTACAGGTTATTTAGTCGGTGGTACAGGCAAGTGGAATTTTGGTAAGAAAGCTGAACTTAAAGACCGTGTATCACATCTAAGTGGTGAAACAATGATTAAAGATAAGGAAATCTAATAAATTTAGTCCATTTTAGTTAATTTCACTAAATGATGACTACGAAATTTATATATTTTTGTGTATTTTGTTAATGGAGAAAATACCCCACCAAGTATTATAATGTGGTTACTTAATAACGAAGGGGATGGCGTTAAATGACTGCTACTAAATTACAAGAAATATTAGAGAAACACCAAATGTGGTTAAACGATGAACCTAATGGTGTTCGTGCTAACTTGAGAGGTGCTAACTTGAGTGGTGCTGACTTGAGTGGTGCTAACTTGAGTGGTGCTGACTTGAGTGGTGCTGACTTGAGTGGTGCTAACTTGAGTGGTGCTAACTTGAGATATGCTGACTTGAGTGGTGCTAACTTGAGTGGTGCTGACTTGAGTGGTGCTGAAGGTTTATTATCCACTATTGATTTTATGGAAGCTCATTTTGAACGAACAAATGAGGGGTATATTGCTTATAAAACATTTAATGGTTCTTATAGTTCACCTGAAAGATGGAATATAGAACCAGGTTCTATTCTTACCGAAAATGTGAACTTTGATAAATGTTGTGCTTGTGCTTGTGGTGTAAATGTTGCACCATTAGATTGGGTAAAGTGCAATTACGGTCACCAAACTATTTGGAAAGTTCTTATTCGTTGGGAATGGTTATGTGGAGTATGTGTTCCATATCGTAGCGATGGTAAAATTCGTTGTGAAAAGGTTGAACTTATTGAAACTGTTATATAACAGATTTAAGGGCGTGTAATTATGCGAATAGCTGGAATAATTAAAGACTCAATCGTTGATGGTGTAGGTATTAGAGATACAATATTTTTCCAAGGTTGCCCCCACCACTGTAAAGGCTGCCATAATCCACAGACTTGGGATTACTATGGTGGTACTGAAATGTCAATAGAAGATGTCTTAAACGAGTTAAAAGATACTTCTAACGACATAACCATTAGTGGTGGAGAACCTTTGGAACAATTCGATGAACTAATCCACTTACTTGAAGCAATTAAGAATACTACTACCAAACGAGTATGGTTATACAGTGGGTATAATTTTAACTTTGATATTATGTCAGATGTTTATGTTCTCAATCTACTATCCAATTATGTAGATGTACTTATTGATGGTAGATTTGTAGAACATCTAAAAGACTCCAATCTTTTATTTAGGGGTTCAAGCAATCAAAGGTTAATAGATTTACCAAAATCTGTTAAAGCAGAAAGAATTATATTGTGGGAGGATGAGTAAATGAACAAATTACAAGTGCTATGGAATAAACTCATTAGAAGTAAATGGTTACCAAATCTTTGGGGTATGTTGTTTGTGTTAATATTCACACTATTTCTAACTTGTGTAGTGTTAGCACTTACAGTATTAGCGTTGATGTTATTGGGGGTTATTGTATGACAAAAGATGAAAAACTAAAAGTCTTAAATGATTATTGTGAGAGTAATAATGGTGATTGTAGTCAATGTAAAATTGATGATATATGTTCTGAAATCTACGGTGATTTTGACCACTGTGAGAACGCATTAGATGAAGTTTGTAACATTATAAGTAATTTAACTAACGATGTTGTAAATCATCCATATCATTATACTCAAGGTGGTATTGAATGTATTGATGCTATGACATCAGCATTTGGTAAAGATACAGTTAAAGGTTTCTGTATATGTAATGCTTTTAAGTATATCTTTAGACATCAACATAAGAATGGTATAGAAGATTTAGATAAAGCAATATGGTACATAAATAAGTATAAGGAGTTATCTAATGAACCAACAGAACCAACAGAACCAACAAAGTGATACACCAAAACGATTTGAAGATTGGTATAAAGTAGATTGTAATGAGTGTGCAAGGTATTGGGATAGCTCTTGTGATGGTGCTACAGGCTCTCACAAGCCTTGTAACAGCTTTTTAGCAACAAGGAATATACTTATACCACAAGAGATTAAAACACTTAAAAACAGCCTTAAAACGCTTAAAATTCATTGTTATGTTTTAACAGGGGTATTATTTGGAGTTTTACTTTATTTAATTTGGGAGTGCTTATAGATGATGTGTAAATCGAATAGTAAAGGAATGAGTAATAAAAAATTCTTAACATTGTACTCAAAAATAATGTTACCAAAACTTAAATGGGCAGCACAGAGTTATCAACCAACACTTATGGAATATAGATTACGAGATGCTATCTATATTATTGAAGAATTAGTAAAGGAGTTGGAACAAACACCAGATGAGTAAATACGAATATAAAAACCGTTGGTACACACCAAACGAATTAGCTGAAATTAGTGGGGTTGCTGCTCATACAATTCGAGATAGATTAAGACGAGGTTATTCTGTTGATGAGTCTATTAAAGTAGTTGCTACCCACGATAGTGTAAAAGAGTTTAGTGAGTCTTCTTGGTATGAAGATTGGATTGGTATGTCAATTAACGCTCTTTACGAGATATATTGGAGTTGGTGTATCTCAAACGGATACACACCACTTCAAAAGCAAGGGTTCTCCAGGCAGTTGTTAGGAATGTACCCAATGCTTAAAACAGTTCCCACAAGGCGTGGGGATAAGTGTTACAGGATTATTAGAATGAGAGTGTAGTAATATGATTAAACAAATTATCACTAAAGATAAACGAGTGGTATGTGAAACTACTGTACCATATCCCAATGACATTATTAAATCAATGAAGAAAGCTGGATATAAGATTAAAACTATCGAGTTGGAGGATAAATAATATGTTTTATTCAGATGACCCAATTTTAGATTATGAACGACATTGTAAAGCACAAGAGAACGCCCTTGCACGACTGCCAGAGTGTAGTCGATGTGGTGAGTATATTCAAGATGAGTACGCTTATTATATTAATGATGAGTGGGTGTGTGAAGAATGTATTGATGAGTTCAAACGATATGTTGATGTGGAGTATTAAGATATGAATAAACTTAAATATTTAATTAAACAACTATTTTGTAAGCATCAGTACCGACAACAAATCTTGGTAGATATGATGCCAGAGAATATGGGTGATGAACTTATAGTGTATAACTATAAATGCCCCAAGTGTGGTAAAGAAACAACAAAGGTGGATTACTAAATGGGTGGAAGTGTAAGTCTGATTGATGGACAGATTGACGAAATAAGAACTTGTAAAGATTGTATTCATTACGATGTGTGTCCTGTGTGGGATGAGTATTTTGACGAACCTGCCGTAGAAGGCAACAGGGGCGTATGTCGTAATTTTGATAAGTTCAAAGACAAATCACACTTTGTTGAACTGCCTTGTAAGGTTGGAACGGAGTTGTATTTATCAGATTATATTGATAAGCATCACCGACTAAAAGAATATAAGTTTTTAGGAAACCGAATTACAGTAGTAATTGAGTGTTGGGAATTTCAAACAACTTGTACTCGTTGGCTTGATGATTTTGGAAAAACCATATTTCTCACCAAAGGAGAAGCCGAAGCAAAGTTAAAGGAGTTGCAGAATTAAAATAGTGCATATTACACATAACAAAAGATAAAGGGGAATGATTGAATGAAATATATACTATCTTTTAGCGGTGGCAAAGACAGTACATATTTATTACTTGAACTAATACGCAGAAAATACCCACTTGATGAAGTTGTTTTTTTTGATACAGGTTGGGAATTTCCTGTTATGTATGAACATATTGAAAAGTGCAAAAAGATATGTGAACAAAACGGAATTAAGTTTGTAACGCTTCACCCTGAAAAGCCGTTTGATTATTATATGTTTGAACACAAAACTAAAAGTGGCAAACAAGGGTATAGTTGGTGTGGCGGAAATTGCCGTTGGGGTACTACATATAAATTAGCAGCACTTGATAAATATTGTGAACAAAACAAAGACTGTATTGTCTATGTTGGCATTGCTTCTGACGAAACTGCAAGACTTGAAAAAGAAAGAGCAGATTATAAACGCTTTCCACTTGCAGAATGGGGCATAACAGAAGCTGAATGTTTACAAGGTTGCTATAAAGCAGGTTTTGATTGGGGTGGAATGTATGAACATCTTGACAGATTGTCTTGTAAATTCTGCAAAAATAAAAATCTTAAAGAGTTGCGAAACATACGCAAATATTACCCTGATGTATGGCAAGAACTTAAAGACTATCAAAACAAAACAGATAGACCATACAAAAGGGGCTTAACAGTACATCAACTTGAAAAGCGTTTTGAATTTGAAGAACAACGAATTGCACAAGGTTTATCTATAACTAACAGAGATTTCCACAAGCAATTAAAAAAGGAGTTGCAGAATGACACTCTACACAGTTGTAACAAAGGATAAATATGAACTGCCCTTGTTTGTGGCGGATAATTTAAGTGAGTTATCTGCCTACACAGGCATCAGTAAAGATAATCTGTCTGTTATGATTTGGCGATACGAAAATAAAAACAGTACAGACAGATATAGGAGGATTATAGTTGAATAAAGATTTTTTTAATGTAAATGTAGGAGTAAAAAAATGCTCCGAATGTGAGTATTATCTCAAATGCTCTGAATGTGCCGAAAAAGCTAAAGCGATTAACGATTTTGCTAAAGATGTAAAAGCAAAAATAATCTCAATGATTTGTTCACCTAATGAGTTTTCAATAGCAGATGTTAAGGAATGTATTGATAGCCTTGTATGTGATTATGAAAGAAAAGGGTGGATAAAATGAGAGAGATATTATTTAGGGGTAAACGAGCAGGCAATGGTGAGTGGGTGTATGGTTATTATATAAAAGCAACTCATCATTGGCACAAACGTGGCATACACAAAGATTGGATTGCAACAGGCGCGACCCAAAATGGTGGTTGGTGTAATGTTTATGATAAACACGCAGTTATCCCTGCAACCATAGGACAATACACAGGCTTGACCGACAAGAACGGCACAAAGATTTTTGGTGGCGATATTGTTAAATTATTCCTTATATATGATACCGAAGTCGGTGTGATAGGTTGGAGTGATATAGATTTTCGATTTAAGATTACTCTTTCTGACGGTGTTGCTTACGGCTTTGATGTAACAGACAAGTTTGAAGTTATCGGCAACATACACGATAACCCAGAATTGTTAAGTGGTGCAGAATGAATAGTGATATAACATATTGTGCTTATGTTGGATGTCCACTTAAATCGTGCGACCGACATCTATGTCGGTGCCAAAACAGAAATGAATATGTTAGTGTTTGTGATTTCGCACCGACTTGTAGAAAATATCTTACATATTTATTGGATGAAATTACAAATGAACAAGGAGTTACCTAATGTTTGACTTATATCTAAATCCTAATCGCACAGTCTGGTCTGACCCAATGTTTGAATATATTGTTTTAACAGTAATCGACAATGTTCTTACTACTCGTCAAAGAGAAATCTATTACGACTATCGTGTTAAGAATATGAGTCAGGTAGAGATTGCTAAAAAGTATAATATAACTCAACCTACTGTTTCAAGACATATCAGTTCAAGTGAAGATATAATACGACACTATCTTCAAATTTATGAGTCAGCAAAGACATTAAAACTTAACAATCCAACAGTAAATATATAATATAAATTTCTCTATATATTATTTATATTTATATCTACGATATTCTGATAGTGTAAGAATATCGTAGTCAAAAATATAAATAATAGAGAAAAAATCTCTTGTTTACAAAAAATGGCTTAAATAAAGGGTATTTTGGAAAAATGTCATAATATCGTTTAGGGTAAAATTATTAAAAAATTATAAATTATGTCATAAAAGTGTTGAGAATGTCATAAGGTCGTAGAAAAGGCACTTTTGAAATCGTTGGAAAATGTGAAAAATATTCACAAAAAATATAATGAAAGCGTAGTGTTTTGAAGGTATATCGTAGAGTACACTTGTTAGGGGGATAACAAATTTTTATGGAAAATGTAAATTTAAAAGAAATTAAAGACCAAAATAGTATGGTGGAATTTGCAGAACTTATTGCTCAATCTGTGGTTGATGTGTTGGAAAAGAGAGAGCTTATTAGTAAGAAACCAGACAAATCTAATAACTCGGTTCTGACTGCTTATAAGAAGACGGAGCAACTGCTTTATAATTATAATGGCTTCAAGAATATTGTGGAAGAACGCCTACAAGAGATTGAGGACATTAAGAAGTATGGTGTGCCACAAAGCTGTGGTACTGTGGGAGAGCGTGTGCAGACAAGCCGTACTGTGCAAGGTATTGTGCTGGAGGAGGAGTCTGTGGAGAACGCTGTGCAGAAAATCCACTGTGCAATACAAGGTACTGTGCAAGTCATCGCCCTAATAGATAAATGTATGAAAGCATTGGAAAAAGACCCTTATTACAAAGTATTGGAAATGCGATATTTTGAAGGTCGCACATTAGAAGAAATTGGTGTATTGTTTAAGTGTGATAGTAGCACCATCAGTAGAAACAGGAATAGATTGGTAAAGGAATTATCATTAAGACTGTTTCCAGATGATGTTATCAATGAAATGATGGGATAATATAATACTATAATACTATAATAGTTGGCTATTTTGAGAGCAAATTAAAAGCTCTTGGAATAGCCACTTTTTTATTTTGCGAAATTAAATAATTGCAAACGGAAAAATGCAAACTGTTTGGTGGATGCAAAGTGACAAATGCAAATCCCAAAGTGCAATTTGGAAAATGCAAAAGGCAAACTCAAAAGTGCAAACTGCAAACTGTAAACTCGAAAATGCAAATGAAAAAATACAAAGTGCAAATTGAAAAATGAAAACTGAAAACTCAAAATGTATCCAGGGCAGCAGGCAGCACCTGAACTTTAACGATTTACTACTTTAATATTTTATCACTTTACTATACTAAAGTATAAAATGCGTTGTTATTATTTTGTAATATTTTTGGAGCTTTGGAGCTTTGCCAGGCGTGGCAGCCGTACACAAAATACAATAATATAATTGTAATAAAGATATAATATTATATCAATTATATATTGTTTTGGTGTATCCTGGAATAATTGTAAATTATTAACAATTTATTTATTTTGTGTTCATATTCTGTTAATAATTATGTTTATAATTGTAATTGTTCAAGGCGTACAAAATATATAAAAGTGAGGTGATATAAATGCTGGATGTATTACTTGAAATATTATTTTTAATAGCTTTTTGGATTATATGCTTTTTACTTGGTATATTATTAACATTTATACAATGTATTATTGAAAAGCATAAAAACAAAAAACATCAAAAAGAAATGCAGCGACTTGTCAAAAAAAGCGAGTTAATGCAACAATACCAAGAATATAAAAACATATATATTAAATATATGTAAAAAATGTTAAAGGAATTAAAGGAGATTTATAAAAATGATTAAATGCAATACTAAACAAATTAAAACAAATTATAAACATTATTTACAGTCAAGCTATTATAATTTATATGATTGTTATAATCAACCAAGTTATTACAAAATTCAAGCGTTAGAATATTGCAAAAAGTTAATGAAGAAATATAACGGTAAATCGTTAAAAATAATCGGCTATAATTCTCAAACTTTTAGCGTTGGATTTGTTGGAGAAATAGACAACAAAGAAGCTTTTTTCTATATTACGAGAGATTATGACCGTTATATATTTATTGATGATTTAGAGGTGTAAATTATGAAAAAGTGGCGATAACTTGCAGCGTTGATACTATCTATGTTGATTACGAACATATTATAAACAGTGAAACTGAACCAGACTTTTGGACTTGTCAAGAAATAGCAACAACTCACGGTTGTGAGTTTTGGAGCGTTCAAGAATTGGAGGGTTAAAAAATGTTAAAAGTAAAATCAAAAAAAGAATTGTTTAAAATATCATTAAATGATTTTATTATTGATTTAGATGATATTGAATTAATGCAACTTTATAATGAATATTGTTATAGTACTAATAAATTAACATTAGTTAATAATATATCATTATTAAAAATAGATGATATTATTGATTATATTATTAACACAAGTAATTCATTAACTAATAACTATATACAATTATTAATTGATGAATACGAAAATTTAAACGATGATTTAATTTTATATGATAGCTTAAAAGATGTTCAAAAGTGTTTGAATTGTCAAAAAGCTGAATGTAATAATTGTTTAAGATTTAAGAATGGAGTGTAAAATTATGAAAAAGTACATATATTGCCCGTTTATTGATAATTGTTATTATGATGTAGATATTCAATATAACAGTATTGAACAAATAACAGATTATACTATTAATTACGCTGTTTTGGATGCATTAAGTTTAGAATATTATTTCACAATAGAAATACATTAAACTACTTTTTATTTGCTTTTTGTATCTTAACAAGATACAATTTAATCAAAGATAAGTTATTATAATATTAAATAAATTAAGGGAGGTGTTAAAAGTGACTTTATTTATATTGTTAGTTTTGTTTTATGCTATAATGGTGGCATTAGGATTATAATATTAAATCTTGGAGCGTGATTATAATGTTATTTATTGAAGCACTAACAACGGACACAACGACTTTAGAATATTTTAATCTTGCTAATGTATTAACAATTAAACCGCAGCCAAATAATAAAACTAAAATTTTATTTGGTGCTGGCTTATATTATACCGTGCATAGTGATAGCATTAAAATTGTTAATATTGAAGATGTTTTATAAAAACGGCTTGGAGTTTAACGACTCCAGGCTTTTTATTTTTGTCTTTTGGTATTGCTTGGAGCTGGATGCAATAATCATACAATATTAATACATAATAATTATATTAAAATTAAGTATAATAAATAATATAAGATAGTCCATAAAAATGGACTTTATTTTTTGAATGGTGGTGATTATATTGTTAACAGCAAAACAAGAAGCATTTTGTAGATGTATTGTAGAGGGCAAAACACAACAACAAAGTTATTTAGAGGCATATAACACTAATAACTATAATGTTGCAGCCGTTGAGAGTACAAAACTATTAAAACGCGATGATATAACTGCAAGAATTAAAGAATTGTATAGACCTATAAACAACCTAAACGAAAACAATATAATAAACGCCAGAAAAAAACAAATTGAAGAAATAAAACAGCGTATAGAATTATGTAAGCAAAAAGAAGATGAACAAAGTCTAATAAGATATTATGATATGTTAAACAAGATATACGCGTTATATAAAGACAACGACCAAGGACAAAAACAACAAAGTACAGTAACTAAACTTGATACGGATACACTTATCAAGCTCTCTGGCGTTCAATAACGGCTTTTTTGCTACTTTGGTATATAAGTATATTACTTTAATATAAAAATGCAAAATAGGGCTATTTAAACGCATATTTTTAACAATTTCGCAAAATAAGAATTTTGCGTAATGGATTACAAAAGGTTACACAAAGGTTACAAAATAGTAACAAAAACTTGATTTAACACGCTTTTATAATTTCTTAATAGTACATTTTTTTTGGACTTTAGCACTTTAGTGTATTAAAGTCGAAGGGGCAGAAAAACGCCACTCAGCAGAGGGGACCCACTAACAAAAAAATTTTTACCCAATTTTATACTAATGTCATAAAAGCGTAGAGTCGTATTATTACGGCTCTTTTTTATTGCAATAATTCCATAACAACTTGGGGGAGGTGGTCACATTGGAATTATATGAAGAACTTGGTTTAACCAAAGAACAATATGAAGAAGTCAGATACCAAGCGTTGTTAGAATTATGCAGACGAGATTTCTGGACTTTTTGTAAGACTGTAGCACCTGACTTTTATATGGAAGGGCGAGATTATTTAAAAGAGTTTTGTATCGCACTTCAAGAGTTCTATGAGAGCGACCAACGAGTTTTAATAATTAATATGCCACCACGACACGGCAAGTCGAGAACTGCTGGGTTATTTGCCGAGTGGATATTTGGTAAAAAGCCAAGTGAGAAAATTATTACAGGTTCATATAATGAGCAACTTTCGACCACATTCTCTCGTAATGTTCGTAACGCCATTCAAGAACGAAAGGCGAGTCGAGATAGAATTGTTTACTCGGATATATTTCCTGACACGAGATTAAAGAAGGGTAGCTCGGCAGCGAACCTTTGGACTTTGGAAGGTCAACACATTTCTTATCTTGCCACTTCACCTGGTGGTACAGTTACAGGTTTCGGTGCGACTGTAATGATATTGGATGACATCGTTAAAAATGCCGATGAAGCGATGAATGAAACTGTGCTTGAGAACCATTGGGCGTGGTTCACCAACACAATGCTTTCTCGTCTTGAAAAGAATGGCAAGTTAGTAATTATTGCGACACGATGGAACACCAAAGATTTAAGTGGTAGAGCAATCGACCACTACAACCGTATTGGGATGCCTTGTAAGGTAATTCTTAAAAAGGCGTTACAAGACGATAATACAATGCTCTGTGATGGAGTTTTAGATAGACAGGCTTACGATTTAATTGTTAAAACAATGGGTCGTGAGATTGTTGAAGCAAACTACAACCAAAACCCTATTGATTTGGTTGGTAGATTATATAACCTTGGATTTCAAACTTATAAAGATATTCCAAGGGATGATAAAGGTAACTCTCTTATTGAA
>JAZLDP010000084.1:0-11922 GCA_045614835.1 Clostridia bacterium
CCAAGCATAGCTTTTAATTCTTCAAAAGTCTCTGAATTACCACGCTCTTCAAAGAACTTTTTAACAACATCACCATTAGCCATAACAAATCCCCCCTCATTTTGCATTGCTGCAAATCCCATACTTTCATTTATTGTTCTTGCTAATTCATCACCGAATATATTTTCTTTATTCGCAAGCATTTCTTTAATTCTAGCTTGCCAAAATACCTTTTGTAAATTAACAGTATTAACAAACACTTCTCTAGATTTCTTCAATTGCGCAAGTAATTCGCCTTCTGGCTCTTGCACCTCTAATCTTCTGATTTGTTCATCATATTGTGCTAAATAATCAGGATTATATCCACCCAATAACCCCAACTCACCAAAAGCTTCTCCACTTCTTTCTACAACACCTATTAATCTTCCCATATGTCTTAGATGTCTAGAATATGCATTATTAACTGAGAACGCATTAAACTCATCACTCATAGCATCTGTTACTGCTTTTGTTTTTGGAGCACTTCCAAAAGTTTCGCCAAAGATAGCAACCATTGCCATTCTTTGAGCATCACGCAAAATTGTATCAGCATCTGTTAAGCAAGTTATTTTATAAGCATTACTTTTTGTTGAAAATATTTGATTTTTTTCTTCAACTACTCGTTTTGTTTCAGACCTTTCTAAACTTGAAGATTGACCTTCACCCATTTGTCTTTGGAAAACTTCTCTATAAACTTGCATAAGTTTTTCTGGAACAATACGAACTTCTCTTGCTGGGTCACTTAAGTTTTTACAAACAGCCAAAACATTTTCTTTACTAAACACAGGAAAAGCCTTACCATCTGCTGTTTTAGGAGCATATTGTGTAGGATATGCTTCATCTTGTGTTGTATTCCACACACCATTTTCAAACTTGATATCCCAACCAGTCATCTTAAGAATTGTTGCAATTTGTAAATCTTCTTCACTCGGAACTAAAACTTTTGCATCTCCAGTAAGACCTTTATCCATTTCTTCAAGCAATTGCTCTAATCCTTTATGACCAAAGGTTTTAAATTCTTCTAAAGTTTGAATATGTGTAGTAGAAGCTTTCATAAACTCTCTCAGTTTACTTAAAACCTTATTTTTCTGTTCTTCCGAAGAAAATTCCTTAAAGGACTGTTCTTCTAACGCTCTGATATCACTCACCACATCTAAAACAATACATTTATCTGCATGAGACAAATTCTTCCATACATCATCACTTAATAGAGGAAAATCAGAAACTAAAGAAGGCCTACCTTCTAACATTTGCTTTCTTTCTTTCTCTGGATGACGAACCATCATTGTCGGAGTAATTCCTCCAATACTTCTATTTCTTTGCGCTTTAAAAACAGGTGAACCTTTCGCCTTTACAACAGGAACAGATGCCCTTGTAATTAAATCTTCATTACTTAGAGTTGCCATAACATTTCTCCTTAAAATTTAATAATTAGAAAATCTAGCAATATTATTGGTCGATAGCCAAAAGAAACAATGTCAAGTATTTAACTACTTTCTAATTATATTTTATCACTAATATATATAGATTTCAATACCCTTTTAATATTTATTTAAACTCCACTCGGTAGTTACTTTTTAGGGATTAGGGGAACAACTAACGAAGTGGAGTTTAAACAATATTAGTGGAATTAATCCATATTTTCTGCTTTTAGTCTATTAAAGTATTGTTCAAATAATTCTTGAACTCCTATTACGCCCTCTTTATAGAACACATCTCTATTAAGCGCTTTTTGTTGGTCGGTAGGAGTTTTCAATCTATTAATTGTATCTAGAACGGTAGAAATATTATCACCAATCTTCAATACATTACCATCGTTACTTAGGTTAATTGAAGAGAACTTAGCAATCAAGTTAATTCCTAGTTCATCAGCATTAAGTTTATTTGCAACGATTTCAACATTCTTAACACTTTCTCCCATTTCCTCGTGTTCAGCAAGTTCGCCTACAACATAAGCAAATGGTCCTAACTCGTGTTCCTTATCTACAATAAATCTAAATAAGTATTGTTGTAAGAAACCTTTGATATTACATCTAATACATTGATTGTTTGGAAGAGCAATCTCAAGTTCTTTGTCTGCACTATCTACACCTGGCAGAGCACCAACTAGTTCAAGAAGCTCTCCAACCTCTTTCATTTGTTCTAGAACATAAGTATTACTTTCTGATTTGATTGCTTTATTAAATCCATCAAGTATACCTTTGAAAATAACATCAATATTTTTAATTCTAGCAATCTCTGCTTTTCTTGCAGCTATATCCAATTCTTCATCTTCAATAAGACCATCATTGTCTATATCCAAACTCTTCATATTATCTATTTTTAGTTCGAAATACTTACACAAGTCTTGTTCATAACCATTCATAGGAACTTTGTCTCTAATCATAGCAAGAAGACTACTTCTGAATTTTCTCTTCAAATCACCAAAGTAAGTCTCAAGTTCTCCTGTTACAAATCTCATATCTGTACTATACTTATTGAAGAACTCTGTTAGGCCATAATACAAATACAAATTAGAATAACGCTCAATCTCAGCAGTTGTGCTATAGATTTCTGGATGAGGGTTTACTAAATCCTCTGACTTCATATCAAAGTCTTTATCCAAAGCATATAGAGTTTCTAATTTCTCATCTTGAGATTTCTTATCAAAAGTTTTGCTTTCTAAAATTGTTCTATTAATATAAAGCATCTTATTAATTTGCATTGAAGCGAAGTTATTAACATATGCAATAAAGTCAACAATTCTCTCACACTTAGCCATCATAATTTCTCTGATAACAGAAGTAAGTAGAGAAATCATATCATCTGGCAAATCTTTGAATGTTTCGTTAATCTTAGAAAGGCTTAAAATATTATCTGTATAATAGTCTGCTTTAAGTTGGGTTTTAGACTTATCTAAAACATATTTAAAGCCCATAGCCAATAACATATAATATTGTTTAATTTCAGACTTTTCAAGAACAAAACCTTTTCTTACAAACCAATTATCATCTTCATAGTTGAATATTTTGTCTGCATCAGTTAAGTTCTTTTCTTTCTCTTTTTCTTTACTTGCAAATTTAACAAGTGATACATTATTCTTCTTTTTCTCTTCATTAAGAACGGTAACCTTTAAGTCTATCTTCTCGTTCAATGCATCAAGCATATTCTCCATAAACTTAACAGAACCTGTTAGAACAAGAGGTTTAAGTTTTAGAAGAAGTTTATTATATGCACCATTGAATTTATATAGAGTTCCGAACAAATTCATAACATTATTATCATTACCATCTAACATTGGGTCATTTCTGGTTGTGATAATTTCGTTTTGTTCAAAGGTAAGTATTTTACCAGACTTAAGAGCTGTATCGGCATTGTTCTTTTGTTGGAAGAATACACTTCTAGGATAAGTATCGAAGCCGCTATCCTTAGCATCTTCAGTTTGAATAATAACATTTTGACCTTTAATAGAGAAACTCACATAGTCAAGAATTCTTGCATACATTTGTTCACTCTCAAGTTTTACAGATGGAAGTTCACCACTATCAATCTTACCAACAAGAGAGGATACATAAGTTTGTTTCATCTTGCTAGAATATGCATCATAAGTCTTTCTGATTGTGCTATCAGACATAATAACTTTAGCTACACTGGCAATCATATTGGTTGATTTGACAACATCTTGCTTGATATCTTCTGGAATATAACTTTCCAAGTCCCCCTGGAACTTATGCTCGATTAAATCTTTAAGCAATACAAAGTCAACACTCTCAAGTAATTCGTTATAATCACTTATAACCATATCAATTAAGTTTTGAGGAACATATTGACTTAGATATCTTCTAACATCACCTTTATAATCGAAAGCTTGTAAGTTAGAATCTTGTGTACTAAGACCAGATTTAGCCATAGCATTTTTAACATATCTAATATGTAAATCAGCAATAATTTGTTCTGGGGTTTGAATTTGTTCTTGCTTCTTCTCAATATAAGAATAAAGACTATTATTATTGGTTGTAAGCAAGAACTTGTATCTATCCATAATGGCATATCTTTCCATCATATTACCATAAATAGTAGCACCCTTATCTTCGTATCCTACAATGTAAGGAATAATACAAGGCTCGACACCCTCTGAAACAAAATCAAAGTTTTGATATTCTCTATTATAATCTGGTTGACCTTGAGGTTGAGGCATTGGAGGCATACCACCTACAGGCATCATTCCGCCCATCATAGCACCACCGTACATTCCTGCACCGGCCATTCCATTACCCATCATATATCCGCCACCAGCGTTGCCTTGAGGCATACCTCCACCAACAACGCCACCGCCATTTCCGTTCATCATTTGACCACCGCCTGATACTACACCAGTTGGCATTGGAGGAACATTAATAGTTCTTGAACCACCTGTAGTTCCAGCATTACCACTATTAACACCACTTGGTTGATAATTAACTGTTGGTCTAATTTGAGCAGGTTGTACAGCAACTGGAGCATCTACTACGCCACCAGCAACACCACCGCCACCTTGACCATACATAATTGGTTGAGAATTAAGACTAGCAATATTTCTTGGAGTTGCAACTGTAGTATTATCTACTACTGCAGGTTGTGAAACAACTGGTTGTCCACCACCAATAACTGTAACACCACCGCCCATATTTGCAGTATGATTTGGCATTCTAACACCAATTCCCTCAGGAACAACTTGAGGTTGAACAGGAACTTGTGCTACTTGTGGAGCAAAGCTTGGGCCTGTTGTAATCGGAACATTTGGAATAGGAGAAGTAATAGCTCCCACACCCATAGCACTACCAACAATACTACCATACGCATTGATATATGCATTTGCACTCTTAACTCTTTCTTCTTTTTGAGATTTTTTAACCTTTTCTCTAATTAAATTCTCTTGAAGAATTTTTTGATGGCTTTCATCACTAATCTTAGCTGCAGTTTCTTCAATAATCTTATCTACTTCAGTTAAAGGCTCTTGTCTCTTAGCAGCCTTTTCACCTTGTTTGTGTTTAGTCCAAGATGTAGCTTTACCTCTATCAAAAGTAACAACTAGCTCTGGAGCAACAGATAATACTTCCTTGATAATCTCTAACTTATCATCAATTGTGAATTCTCTCTTCTCTTTCTCTGCTTTTTCTTTTGCTTCGTTAATAGCAATTACAACTTTCTCTTTTTGAGCCTTAGCATTGATAAGCAAAATTCTATAATTATTCTTAGACTTAAGCAAAACATTTTTAGCTTCAAGATATTCTGTGTTACCAATCTTTTGAGTTAAGTCATCAATTTGGTTTTGATAATATGCCGCTTGAGCAGAACTATCTTTACCCTTGTCATAAGACACTCTCTTAAGTAAGTCTTCATAGTCTTTCTTCTTAGAGATATACTCTTTTTGGTCATCTTGTTGAAGCAAGAAGATTTTCTCTTTTCTCAAGTAATCAACAGTATAGTTATCGATAATATCTTGAGTAAAGGCTTTCATTTGTTGAAGACTAGCGTGCATAGCATTAACAATTCTAAAAGCTTGGTCCTCAATTCTCTCAATTCTTACTCTGTTAACATCAATACCATCTATATTAATGTCCAAACCAAAATCTCTTGAAATATCGCTAATACGATAATCATTAATTCCTATTTGTTCAGAAGTTAATATATCACCGTGATTAATAAACTCCTCAAACAATTCTCCAATAACAAGACGCTTAGCTTGTTGTTTGATATGTACTCTATTTTGATTGTCATCACGACTTTCTTTGTTAGAGTAATATTCGCCTTCGAACAATTTTTGGAAGTCTTTCCACTCTTGAGCATTTCTAGAGAATTTCTTAATAACATCTTTAAAGTATTGCTTAGTATTCTTAGTTGAATTCATAGCACCAAATAGACCATTAAGTTCAACTGCAGAACGAGTGTTAATTCCTAAACTCTTCTCCGCCTCATTAATGTAAGAAATAAATACTTGACCAGGAGTTATGAACTTCCTTTTCTCGATAGGCTTGTTTAGGAACTCATCTACAAATCTATTACAACTATTCTTAGATAATGCAAATGACTTCTCTGCTTTACCGATATAGTATTTGATACCTCTGCCATTGTTGTAGTTTTTGATAGTGTAATAACCGTAGTCATCTTTGTCTACAGATACACCACAATAAGATAGAGCAGCAACAATATCGAAGTCTTGGTCCTCTTTGTTTTTCTTAATCTCATTCTCAATACTTTGATGAGTTGGAATTTCTTGATAACCATCTACACAAACTTCTTCAAAAAGTTTAGTAGCAGTCTTTAAGTTTACTTTATCAATAATCTCTTGCTTATTTAGAATTGGCATAAATTTCGCAAGAACAATATTGTATACAACAACCTTCTCAATCTCAAGATTAATTCTTTCGTTATCCATTTTAGCCTTGCGCATAAGTCTAATCTTACGAATAACTTTAGAACGATAGTTAAGAATTCTAACAATACTACCAAGAACTTTAGCACTACAAGACTCACACTGATATAGTTGGTCAGGAACTTCTAGATATTCTCCCTCTTCAACAAAGTCATCTTCTTCCTCTACGACAGGTGCAACCTCTTCCTCAGAAGTTTCTTCATTTTCTTCTTCGGCAGTTTCCTCTCCATCTTCAGTTGACTCGGCATCAGTTTCTTCTGCTGCTTCACCATCTTCAACAGGAGCAGTAAAGACTTCAGTTCTAATAACCTCTTCTTCCTCTACAGGAGTTTCCTTATGGTCATCAAACTTGTCTGCCATAACAGATAACTTCTCCAACTCAATCTGAGCAAGATAGTTGTTGATTATATACAGCAAAGTCTCTTTATCAGTCGGCCAAGAATGTAATGGTGCTACTAGTTTGTTAGATATTAGCATCATCTTTCTATCCTGTCTTGACTTTTTATCAGTACCATATTTTTCGAAACAGTTTATAAAATTTTTTCCATTTTTCATTACTACTGCCACAGGTTCACCACCTATAATTTTTATTTGTATTTTGTGACCTTTTGACCAAGAACAACAACTACTATTGGAGGTTATGATATTAATATCATAAGTTGTTTTGGACACAAGTCTTAAATATACAATTCTTCTACTAATTTAGTTTATCACAAAACGCAATCAAATACAAATTTTTTAAAGTAATAATCGGTCAAAAATAAACAAAAAAGACACTTAATTTATGTCTTTAAGTGTCTTTTTAAAATTTATAATTTTAATGAACTGACATAGCTGTCAAATAATCAGGGTTATTAAACAACTCTTTGGTTGTATTAAGGGCCTCAATTTGAACAGTAGTTCTATTCATTGGACCAGTAATCAAGAAACATTGACCTCTTCGTGCTGTAACGATAGAGTTCTGCTCTTCTTTGTTGATACCACCGGCGTTACGATATAGAGTTGTCAAGTCATTGATATCCGCAGGAGCAAGAGACATAATAATTGAATACTGACACGCATTGATAACCGCAGTAGATTGTTGCGCAATTTCTTCAGAACCTACGAAGTCTTTGATGTTCTGGGTAATGATTATAAGCATACCATTATATTTTCTAATACGCTTTGCCATTTGCGCCATAAAGTCTAGCGCAATAGGGAATTTTTTATTAATAAATACGTGCGCTTCGTCAACCGCACAGATAACTCTTCTATGGTCTTCTTCTAGTTCTTGGTCTGCAAAGTACTTCAAGTTAAAGTCTCTGTTTTTGATAATTTCACTATCCAAGTATTTGAACACTAGAAGCATCTGAGCATTCGCAATAATATCGTTTCTGTTAGACAAAAGTGTTCTAAATGAGAAACAGACGAAGTTTTCATTTGTTTGAATTGATGCATAACCGTTCCAAAGGTTTGAGTTACGACCACCTGTACCGAATTTCTCAACGAACATTCTAACTGTTTGTAAGTTTCTTAAATGATAATCGTTAGTTTCAACCTCAATCATTTCATCAACCATTTCAATAAGGTCATCAAATATTGGGAAGTCACTAGGTTTTAATTCTGCAACATTACAAGTTGCATCAATACCTCTTCTTCTATATAGTTCCGCAATAATAGAGTTCAACATTTCAAACGCATCTGTAGTAATTCCCGGCAAAATCAAACGGAAGAACTGTTCCATAAACTGCAAGTGCTCGTTGAAACTATCGTTACCAGCACCTTCTTCTGCCTCCAATGAAGGATAAATATGGAACGGATTAAAGATACCATCTGTAGAGTTACCTACGTCAATAATTTTACCACCTAGGTTATGACACAGAATTTCGTACTCGTTTTCCGGGTCCAGAATGAATATTCTCGTATTATCCGCAGCGAAATTTGTAAGCAAGGTTTTTGTACAATAAGATTTACCAGAACCAGACTTACCGATAATCATCATATTACTATTAACTCTTTCATTATTTCTCGCAAAGAAGTTAGCAAATACTGGGTATTGATTATATCCAATATAAATACCTCTTTCATCGTGAAGAGTGGTAGAAATAAATGGGAATGAAGCAGCAATTGAGGTTGTTTGAATACCTCTTCCACAAGTCTTTTCTAGAGTGTCTAGCATAGAAATGTTAGAAGAAACGAACGCATCAACTTGTCTAGCAAAGTTCTCAGAGAATCTATAACCATTTTGTCTAAGAACCGCTCTAACCTCTTTCTTAACTTCTTCTTTTGCACAAATATGAATTGTAGTATTATATAAGTTTTCGTTAGACCCCTTAATTCCTTTAAGAAGTTCTTTAAGTGTTTCTACGTGTTGTTGAGCTTCAATTTTTTGAGAAGACCTCATATCTTTACCCAACTTAATTTCCATCTCCATAAGAGATTTATCTAGGTCTTTTTCAGCCTTATATTTATCAATAGGAGATAGGTTTACAACAACCCTACTTTCATCCAACGCAAACAATGGATAAGCCCAAGCATTAGGAACTTCGATAGGATAGTCGGTAATTGTGAAATATCTATATTCTTGACCATCAATTATACTTCTACTAGCCTTAAACCTAACCTCATCAGGATATACCCAAGCAGGTTTCTCATTAATGTTAAGAAGCTCAACTTCTCTTTCATCAAAGTCAGTACAGAAGGTACTCTTCATAAATACATATAATTGGTCGCCCAAGATAATTTTTGTATAAATAGGTGTAACAGAACTTTCCAACTGAGAAACGATACCATTAACAGTATTGTTTAATTGGTCTCTATCTCTATCGTATACAACGATATAATAGTGGTCCTTAATAATCTTCTCAGTTTCGTTCATATAACGAATAGCTTGTAATCTCTCTTCGAATACTGGGCTTCGGCTATCAATCTCTGGTTGATTATATAGACCTCTATCCGCCATATCATTAAGAGTGTTATATCTATAGTCCTCATAGTCTGCCATCGCATCAAGAACCATTGGTTTTTTAGTCTTAACAATACTCATTTTCTGATTTAAGTTAAGTCTTGCAAGAGCACTAGCGAAAGCATTAATGGTCATATCCTGCTTTTCTTCAGTAAGCAGACCAAACGACATTGGGAATATTTCGATAACCATTCCATAATACTCACCAAACTTCAAAAACTTATCAGTATTTAGGTCATCAAATGGCATAATTCTCTTGATGTTCTTTTGACCAGTCTCTTTCTTTGAGTAAAACTTGTAATAAGCCAAATACTTGAACCAAAGAACAATACCCATATATACCCTTAGTCCATCACTCAGCTCAAGAAGTAAAACAACCCAACTAGCACCAAATACAGCTGCAACATAAACATTATACAGCCAGTAATCAAAAAACCTAATTGCAGTTGCAAAAAGTATTGTACCGCCAAGACCCAAAAGAATAAGCACACAGTCCAAAATTGTGAAGTTTTTGAACAAGGTAATCTTAACCTTGGTCTTTCTAGGAATAAATCTCATCATATCCCAAATTTCTCCATTTCCCAAATTTCAAAACAACTAAATATTTATAATTATTTTGCTCGAAAATCATAGATTCTTACAAATTTCAATTAATAAACATTCAGCAGGTAATCTTAGCACAAATTATAATGTTGTTAGCATTTAAACAAGGGTTGAATTTCCTTATATTTTATTTTTTATTTTTTAATATAATTTGTGCAAATTTTACCTATTTAAAGTATACAACAAAAAATAAATTTAACAAAACAAAATAATATATTATTACAAAATTAATTATATATTACACAAACCTTTACTCTATTCACAAATATTAAAACCAACATTTAAATAGTCTCACTAATATATATTTCAAACCACCGCACTAACGAATTCAAACACATCAAATTATACATTTACAAAAAAAATACTCTTACCCCAAAACATACACTTGATACCCATATTTATCAATTATAGAATTGTCAATAATCATTCCCCTAACCTCCAATTTGTTATAAAGTTTTGATAAAATTTTCACACCCAAATCATCAAAAAACAAACCACAAAAAGCCAAAATCCAAGGTATTATTTACAAAAAATATTCTCCCATACATACTCGTATAAGAGAATATTTTTGTATTAATATTTAGATTTTAATTAGCATCAAATTTTTAGTGCGGAAACTTAAGTCTTAAGTTTATTTACCACCCATTTGGCTAGCCACTTTCGCAACAGCATCTTGAACAATCTTCAACAATGCTGCCTCGCCTTCTGCACCCATATTCTTAAATAGATCTTTAAGCTCTTTTCTAATAGACTCAGGAGTAAGACCATTTTTAGCAGCCCTATTCAATGCCTCAGTGATTGCCTTAGTATCAAAGTCAATCTTCAAGTGTTCTTTAGCATCTATTGAAATAGCTTGAGCCAACTGACTAGGGTCATTTTTTACTTTTGCCCCTTCCATAATCATTTGGTCAAACTGAGCCCTATCCATATTTGCACCAGTAGCGCGAATGCTATCAAAAACAGCATCCATTCTTTGCTGTCTCATATTTGGGTCTTTATAGTTATTAATAGTTTGCGCAAGGTTTCTCATTGTATTTTCAATATTTCTTGCCATACCATCAATGGAAGCTTTCATTTCTTGTCCAGCTTCTTTCATAACCTCTCTAGCACCCATGGCATTTTGCGCTTTCATAAGTTTAGCCATAACTGGATTTTCTTCAACTAATTGTTGAACCTTTTTGCCTTTCATATACTCAACAGAACCATGTGCAGCTTCAAATTCATCTCCAAGAGCTTTTGAACCTGCATCACCAGCTTTAATAATTTGGCTATGATATTTCATACCAGGCAACTTACTTTTAAACTCTTGTCCCAAACCATAAATTGTTCCAATTGCGTTAAGTGCATGCTTACTTCTTTCACCTTTTGCCTTTATCTTAGACTCTTCATGCTCTTCGAAATCTTTTTTTGCTGTTTTAATTTCATCATCTGTAACACCGCTTTTGGCCTTATACTTATTAAAACCTTCGCGAGATCTATCTAATTGAGTTTTTTGTCTAGATGCTTTTTGTTTTAACAAGTTTAATTGTTTTTGTCTCTCCATATACCCTTCAGTATTAGGATTTAAATTTTTTTCAGCTTCAGCAATTTGTTTTTTAGTTGCATTCCAATCTGAAACACTTGCAACCATTTGTCTACCCTTTCTTGCAGCAACAGCTCCTTTACCACCCTTTAGCCAAGCACCAGCAGTTCCTATAGCAGACACAGAACCTTTAACAAATCTACCTACTTTTTTCTCGCCTAATTCACCAACAGCATTGCTTATAGACATACCCGTTGTTTTAAGTCCTCTTGCAAGTCCAGAATTCTTAATTTTTCCTCCAACAAAACTAGCACCCTTACCAACAGCTTGTCCAATTCCAGTTTTACCAATCTTACCAGCGATACCACCAGCCATTTTACCAGCTTTCATTGCAAGACCAGCACCACCAGATGCAACCATAGCAGCAGCACCTACACCTTT
>JAZLDP010000085.1:0-7158 GCA_045614835.1 Clostridia bacterium
AGTTATGTTGAGGGAGAGTTTGATTATGAATATATGTTCGTTCCAACAGATACTGCTAACTATAATGCAGTAGTTGGTTCAATCAAACTTACTGCTGTTAAACTAGAGATAGTTGGACTTGTATTTAGTGGTGATTATAAGACTGAATATGTGGCTTATGAGACACTTAATACAGCTAACTTAGTTGTTAGTCTAAAGTATAATAATGATGAAACTCAAGAATTGTATCTAACTGAATATACTTTCAGTATGCTTAATGGTGCAATATTAAGAGTAGGGGACAAAGTAACTATTTCTTATATTCATAATAGAGAAATTAAGGCTGATTTGCCTATTACAATTGCTCCAAGAAAAGTAGTGGCTAGTTTCGAAAATAATCTAGTAGACAATGGTGATGCTCAAGAAATTGTATTTAAGTTTGCAAATGAAGTGCTTGATGCTCCTGTAACTTATACTGCAGTTTATTACAATCTTTCAACAGGTTTAATTGTAGAAAATGTTGTACACGCTGGTAAGTATAAGGCAATTATTACTCTAACAAATAACAACTATACAATTGAAGAAAATGAGGTGTTATTCGAGGTTTATACTAGAAGTGTAAGTTCAGAAAATGAAGAAGTATATGTTGAGAGTGATAGCGGTTTCGCTACTGATGAGAACTTCTCTTTTGAAGTGAAAACAGATGAAAAGGCTGTATTAAAAGAAATTGGTATTTCTAGTTTTGATACCGAAAAACAATTTGTGTCTGTATATACTTTCAATTTAGCAGAAGATAAAGATGTTGTAATAACTCTATCTTTGGATATCCAAAATGTCGAGAGTGTGTCTGTCTACAAAATTGAGGATAATACACTAATTTCGCTTCCTTGTTCTGTAGTTAACGGTAACCAAATATCTGTTGCTTGTAATACTAAAGATAAACTATATATCTTCAGTACTCCAACTTATGTTGTTAATACTGATAGAGTAGAATTTGTAAGTGCCATAGTTGTACTACTTGCTATTATCGTTGTTGGATTAGTTATGACAATGGTTATTGATAGTAAAAAGCAGGGAAAATTTGCTAAGAAATTAAACGCTACAGATAATGTAGATGGTTCTAATAATGTTAATGCTGATGATAATGTTTCTGATGAAGAGATTTGGGCTAAATATGTAATTATTGATAGTGATGGTAATGTTGTAGGTTTAAGGGAAAATGCTCCTGAGGAACTAAGACAAGCTTTCAGTGCCTTGACTATTGAGCAAACAAATGACAGTGTAGATAGTGTTGAAAATAATGCTCAAAATGATGAGACTGCAAATATTGAACCAGAAACTCAAAAGGAAACTGATATCACTGAGGTGCAAGTAGCAAAAACTAATGAGCAACCAGTTCAAGAAAATGTTGTTAACGAACAGCCAAAACTAACTGATGAAGAGATGGTTGCTAGATATACAATTATTGATGAAAATGGAAATGTTATTGGATTGAAGGAAGATGCTCCAGAAGAATTGAAACAAGCATATGGTTCTCTTCTAAATGTACAAGAAACAGCATCAGATAGTGCAGAGCCAAAACTAACCGAAGAAGAAATGATAGCTAAATATGTTATTGTAGATGAAAACGGAAAAGTTGTAGGCCTAAGAGATGGTGCACCAGAAGAGTTGAAGAAAACTTATGAAGCACTTCTAAATAATAACAATAATAATTAGTTTTTCTCTTACTTGAGAACAAAGACAAGTCAAGAATATATCTTGGCTTGTTTTTTTGTTTTTTGTTAATGAATATATGTGTGAATTTGTTTGTAAATGTTTTGTTTTTTCGTAGTTAGGTGTTATTCTAATATTAGAGAAATTTAAAAATATTTTGAGATAAAAGTTGTAACAAGAGGTTTCTGTGGGTAAAAATACAAAAGGTGATTTTGAGGCTGTAAAACAAGTAATTGAGAACTTGTCTAATAGGCAAGAGAAGAAGGCTGAGTTAGATAAAAATTCGAATATTTTTTGTATACTTGGTGTAGATGATTTTGAAATTCGCCATAGCAATTTTTTGGAGTGGTTATTCCGTACTAATAAGAAATTTTTAAAGTCGTTTTTAACCTGTAAAGAGGGATTGAGTCTAGATGAAGATGATACCAAAAACCTGGTGAATTCCGAGTACGAGATTACTAGGGAATACAAAGAAAATTTACACGGAAGAAGTGTAGATATTGTTATCTCTTTTCCTAAAGTAAAGTGGGTAATTGTTATAGAAAATAAAATATATTCTAGCGAGGGCGAAAATCAATTAAGTGATTATTATAATTACATTGAGAATAGTCCTAAGTTTAAGGGCTTTGAGCGAAAATATATTTATCTAACACTGGGTGGTCAGAAGCCAAGTTCTGTTGATGACAATATACATTATGTAAGTATGTCTTATTCTAGTATTTTAGAGATATTAGAAAAGATAAAAACAACTAGAAAAAATTTAAGAGCACAAGATATTTTTGTAAATAATTATATAGATATTTTGAAAGATAAAACGGTGAAAGTTATGAATAGAGTTGATGATTATTTGGAATTATATAGAAATCATAAAGATGTAGTTTTGGAGATGATTTCTTATATACCTAATCCTGAGAAAAGAGTAGAAATAGAAAAAGAAATTATTAACAATAATCCAGATTTGATTTTAAAGAGCGATATGGCTAATGTATTTGTTGTTTTCTTTAATAATAAAGTATGTAATTTTGCGTTGGAAAACGGATTTACAAAAGATTGGATAGAGTTTGGTTTTAATAATGATTTGAATTCTAATAATCAAATGAGCTTTTATTTGACTATATCCAAAGATAAAGAAAATAAATTTAAAAAATTTATTGAAGATTTTAGAAAAGAATTTGATAGGAAAGATAAGAGTAAAGATGGTGCATCTTATGTAACTTTTTCTGAACGATTACTTGCAAGTAATAAGAAAAATGGTTATCTTACTGAAGAGGAATTTCAGAATAAAATTAGGGAAATAATAACAAATCTTTTTGAGGATAAAGATAGCATTTATAATAGATATGTGAAATTTATTTTAAATTATAAATTTGATTAAAATTTTAGAGGATTTTTGATGGAAAGATATTCGATTTATACAGGTAAAGAATTAAGTATTGAAAAGTATCTGTCTACTTGGAGGCTTGATAACGAAACCTTTGAGAAGAAAGATAGGATTAGTAAGCAAACTGCTCTTGATTGGTTTGAGTGGAGTGGTAGAAGTACAATAGTTCTATGGGATAATGTAAACAATTCTTTGGTTGGATATATTACTCCATATCTACTAACACACAAGTTTAGTTCTAAGTATATTTTGTCGTCTAAGACTTATCACGAGGCATTGAAGAAAAATGTGTTTATAGATAGTCCTAGTACAATTGATGCTGATATTTATATTTTTAGTACAGTTATTGTCCCTGAGTATCGTGATAAGAAATTGGAAGAAGGTGTTTTTGCTGGAAAGAAGTCGTTTAAGGTGTTAAATGAGGCTTTTGTTAATTGGCTTTGTGATGTGAAGAAACAAGGTGTCTCTATTAACTACATTTATGGCGAAATAGTATCTCCTGATGGCGAAAAGTATCTAAAATCTTTAGGAATGCAACCTTGCCTTAGTATTAGCGAGGACTGCAAATATGCCAAATTATTCAGTCCTTCAATGTTTGCTAGATGCTCTAATGTTGGTATGTTATATGACCTATATTCAGACAAAAATATGCGTAAGAAATTTGATAATAATATCCTAGAATCTCACGAATATCTGTCAATTAAGGATAATGTTCTGTACTACAAAGATATTAATTTGTTTGAGTTGGTGAAAAAATACAAAGCACCTCTAGAAGTTGCTTATACACCAATGATTACAGAGAAAATCAATTATCTCAAAAATTTGTTTAGAGAGAAAATTGCTAAATATAATTATCCATCAAAATATAATTATGCCTATGCGACAAAAGCTAATTATTATAGTGAAGTTGTACTAACGGCTCTCAATGATGTAGATATGTTAGAGACTTCTTCTGCGTATGATATAGATATAATTCTAAAACTTGCTAAAGATGGTTATCTTAAGAAAGGCTATACTATTATTTGTAATGGGTTTAAGAACGATAAATATATAGATACCCTAAAAGAACTTCTTGATATGGGTATTAATGTTATGCCTATAATTGAGAACGAAAAAGAGTTTGAATTATTATCAGCACTTTCGGGATATAATATTAATGTCGGTCTTAGATATAATAGTGATTTCGAAAGCAGACTAATTAAGAACAGTTTTGAAAATGAAGAAGAGTTTGATAATAGATTTGGCTTTGATAAAGAAAATTGTTTCACTATGGCAAAGAAAATTAAGAAATGTAGCAATTTGAATTTGAAAGTATTACATTTCCATTTTGGTGGTTCTATCACTAGTATCAGTAATTATTTGAAGGGCTTTTCAAATATCCTATCTCATTATTGCGAACTGAAGAAAATCTGTCCAACTCTAGAATATTTTGATTTTGGTGGTGGTTTCCCAATCAAATATTCTTTGACATATTCATTTGATTATGATGCTTTGGTTGATGGAATGATAAGAATTGCTAAGGATACTTGTGAACAACATAAGATTGATGCTCCGCAACTTATTGGTGAACACGGTAGATTTACCGTAGCGGACCACAGTTTTTATATTTATAAAATTGATTTTGCTAAAGTTCAAAATTTAAAAAATTGGTATATAATTAATGGTAGTCTTATGAATATGGCTCCAGATATTTGGGGAATTCAACAAGACTTTACAATACTACCGGTTAATTTATTTGAGAACGAATGTATTCCTGTATGTTTGGGTGGTGAAACCTGCGACCCTGATGATAGATATTTCTTGAATGATAGTAATGTGAAATTGTTTATGCCGACTATTAAAGATAAGCAAGAATTATATATTGCTATTTTCTCAGTAGGTGCTTATCAAGAAATTATATCTGGAATAGGTGGTCTTCATCATTGTTTAATTCCAGAAGGAAATGAACTAATAATTTTTGATAAAGATGGAGAGCATCAATTTATTGAAATGAAGAAAGAAAAAGAAAGTAAAAAGATTTATAATCTACTAGATTATGATAACAAGCATTATATAAAGAACTTTTATAAGAAGTAAAGTTTGAAATTTTGTATACCATAATTTGAGGTGTTTTCGCTAACTAATTGATTATGCTAGAAGAGTAGGGAAAATAAAATCTTTAAAAAGACACTCGTAAGAAAGAGTGTCTTTTGTTTTAATCATAATAGGTAATTATATTTGGAGTTGTTTGTGAAATTGGGTATAATAAGAGTGTCGATTGGGACAAAAGGAGAATTATATGAGAAAAGTTAAAGTTGTGCAATATGGTTGCGGAAAAATGTCTAAATGGATTATTCGTTACTTACACGAACACGGTGCTGAAATTGTAGGTGCTATTGATGTTAATCCAGATATTATCGGTATGGATATTGGAGAGTATGCTGGTCTTGATGTTAAACTTGGTGTGAAGATTTCGGATAAGGCTGATGAGGTTCTAGACAGTTGCGATGCAGATGTTGCTATTGTTACTTTATTCTCTCTTGTTGAGGAGATTTATCCTCATGTTGAGAAATGTGTAGAGAGAGGCATTAATGTAATTACAACTTGTGAAGAGGCAATTTATCCTAATACTACTTCTGCTGAGATGATTAATCGTCTTGATAAAATTGCAAAAGATAATAACTGTACAATTACAGGTAGCGGTATGCAAGATATCTACTGGATTAACTTCGTTGGTATGATTGCAGGTGGCTGTAATAGTATTAAGAAGATAAAGGGTGCTTATTCATATAATGTAGATGAGTATGGTTTGGCACTTGCTAAAGTGCACGGTTGTGACCTAACACTTGAGGAGTTTGAGAAAACACTTGCTCATCCAGAAGAAGTTATTCCTTCTTATGCTTGGAATGCTTCTGAGGCGTTGGCTTCTAAACTTGGTTTAACTGTTAAATCTATTAAACAAGAAAATGTTCCATATACTTCAGAAAAGAATATCTATTCTGAAACTCTAGGCAAAGAGATTGAGGCTGGTAGAGTAATTGGTATGGCTTCTGTTGTTACTATTGAGACTTATCAAGGTATCACAATTGAAGAGCAAACAATCGGTAAAGTTTATGGTCCAGAAGATGGAGACCTTTGTGACTGGGAAATCGAAGGTGAGCCTAATGTTAAATTTAAGGTTGAGAAACCTGCTACAGTAGAACATACTTGTGCAACTATGGTTAATAGAATTCCATCACTTCTTAGAGCTCCAGCTGGTTATGTTACTTGTGACCAATTGGAAGAAATCAAATATATGGTTTATCCAATGGAGAACTATCTTAATATTTAATTAAGGAAACAAAAAACACAGCGAAATGCTGTGTTTTTTTGTTGGAATTATTTGTTGTTTTGCATAATGCCTTTTATAAAGAAAAATATTAATAAAAATGCCAATATTATAACCATAATGAACCTCTTTTAGAAATAATAACATAAATTGTGTTGTATGTAAATAAAAATCAATTTACTATTATACGGGGTTGTGGCTAGTGATTATTAAATTAATCTTTTTATTTTGAGTTTGGTAATAGTTGTATTAAGACTATTCTGGGAATAGTTGTCAATTGCCGAAGTGAGATGAAGGCTACAAAGCGAAAGTGAGTTCGTGAGCAGGGCTCACAATGTGCTAAGCACATAAACTATCGCCAGTCAAACAAAAAACACAGCCTTAGTGCTGTGCTTAATTTTGGTGGACGTGGCGAGAGTTGAACTCGCGTCCACTCACTCCAACCTTACCTTTCTACATAATTAGTTATTCTTTAAATAAAATTATCCTACACCTAATAACAAAAACTCAGATAATCTACATTTGAAAGTAGTAGTAGGGAATGCTCAAATGTTCACATAACCTACACAGTCATCAAGTTTGATGCCTTAGTCTAGCAGATGACTATACTAGGTAAGACACGCTTAGTGCAATTGTTATGCAGCGTAAGCAAGAACAGAATTGTTTTCTGCATTTAAATTTAAGTTGGTCTATAACGCGACCGACCGTTATGCTTGAGTAAGACCGTCAAGTGAGTGTCGAAACCAATACACGCCCATAATTGATACACATTTTTTTT
>JAZLDP010000086.1:0-3094 GCA_045614835.1 Clostridia bacterium
TGTCTTACGCATTACTAAGTTTACCAACTCGTTTACGATCTCTTGATTAACATAATCAGGAAATTCCATTACTTGTGAAATATCCTCATCACTGTCTAATTGTTCTTGTGTAAGTCTTATAAATTGAGGTGCCTTTACATAATCAATCTGTACTGCAGAAAGAGAGAAGATATTAGATTTATCTCTACCACAACGAATTTCTACTTTTACTCTTGAAGAGTTTGCATGACGAGAACCTGCTGGTTTTTCAATAGCATCTAATTGTTCAATTTTTTCGTCAAGTTTAAAATCAAAAGTTCTAGAGAAATTAGCTGAACCACCAGCAACACTTTGTCTTAATAAAGCATCATAGGTTTCTTTAGCATTTTTAATAGTATCGTCTTTTTCAATTTTATCAACAGCATTTTCAGCTGCTGTCTTAATATCAGAAGCTGTTTGTTTACCTAAGAAAGTATTTACTGCTGTTATTACAGATGCCTTAGTAGCATTGTCTGTGATACTAGCTTTTCTAGCTTCATCTAATGCATTTCTCCAAAGCGCATTACTATAATCATGTAATAAATCAGTTTCTGCATTAGTAGGAAGAACACTATTAAGTTGTGATAATTTCTTATAGCTAATCTCATTTGGACTAGTTCCTTCAGTTACTGTATCAAAATGAATGTCATTTTGATTATGTACATAATAATAAGGACGCTTTTTAGTTGGTTGGTTGTAAACATCATCTACAACACTAGACCAACTATCAGCAGTCAATTTTGTAGCACCTACTACCATAACATCACCTGCATTCCAACATTCCTTATTCTTATTTACATCAAATAAACAAATACAGTTTAATAAATGTAAATAGTCATCAGGCATATCTACATAGTAAGTAGCACCACGAAGATAATCGAGTGCTCTATTACCTGTTGATTCGGCAATGTTTGGAACAAGTGTTGCGGTAGCCTTCAAGACTCTTAAATCATCAGTAGTTTGTTGATTTACATCGTATACATTGTATACTTTGTTTACAAACTGACGAATAGCTTGATTGAAGAAGTAGTTAAATTCAAATAATTTTAAGGCTGGAGCCTATACTTTACTTAATTCAATCGCGGTTGCTTCGTAAATTTGTTTACTAGTCATTGATTTTAGATTTTAAGAGCTGTTAATTATTAATCTACCCCGTGCATTTCAGGGTAAGCGTCTTTTCTAATTAAATCTAATGTTTTCTTATTTTTAGGCTGACGCATCCAGTCAATTACAGCTTCTTCTGAAGCACCTAAAATTAAATCACCATCTTCACCGTAAATATACATACCATTTTTCTTACGAATTACACCATGTTCTTTAGCAGTAATAAATAGTACTCTATTAGCTAAGTCGCCTCCACTACAGATTTCGATAATCTTTTCTGGAGTTTTCTTTGCAACTGAAATAAGGAAGTATTCAACATCTGGAACTGGTTGATTTTCCATATTTCTACCCAATACCTTAGCAAATGTAAGCCAATCTTCATAACCATATTGATAAATATAGTTTGTAGCTTGTAATTCCAATCTTGCTCTAGTAACTTTTTGTTCTGCTTCTAATCCTGGTTTTTCTACATATAATTCAGCACGACCATATCGAGCTTGTTTTCCGTAGTTACTATTAGTAATTGAATCCGGTGTTCCGTCAATTAAGTAATTACCAGTTTCATCTTTAGCAAAACGACTTGGAGCAATTAAGAAACAGTTTTCAATTGCCTACCATTCAATTTTTTGATAAGGATCATTTAAATTAAATGTAGTACCATCTTGTAAAGTAAAAATTCTATCTTCTGGAATTAAGAAATCTGGATCATCTCCTGGTTTCAAAATCATATCTCCGCTAGCATTTACTTTTCTCACACAATCAGGATATTGTCCTTTACTATTCTTTTGAGGTTGAATATAGTACTTTTGACCACGTTTACCCCACACACTTCTTAAAACAACGATATTAGATTTTAAATCGCCGTTTCTCATTTCATTAACATTTTTCTTAGCCATAATAACATTAAAAATAATTTGAAAAAATTGCTAGGGGATTCTTTCAGCCCCTAGCGTATCTATTTAATATCTGATTAATTTAATTAATATGCAGATTCAGTAGAATAGAACAAGTATGATTTGTATGGGTTAAATACACAAATACCTTGATGTCCCATAATACCTCTTACACCACCAGCTACAGTAGTAGAAACTTGTTCAACACCGTAACCAGGACCATCCAAACGGAATGGCATATAATCCTTACCCTTAACAGAGAACTTCTGGATAGCTGGATTACCGTTAGACTTGTTACCAGAGAAGTCAATACACATACCGAATGGCATTGGGTATTCACGAGTTAAAGTACGGTCTACACGGAATGAGATGATGTTACCATTGTATTCATAAGAATTGAAAGTAGCACCAACACGATAGTTCTTACCATCTACTTTAGAGTAGAAGTAGTTACCGTCAGCCTTGAATTCTTGTAAGTGTTTCATTAATACACGATTAACGATAGCAGACATCTGTTCGTTGATAACGAAGATGTAGTGGTTACCTTGAGGATCATCAGACTTCTGAGTCATTTCAGAAATAATGTTCTGGAATGTTGCGATAGTAACCTTGCTAGCTACGTGCTTAGAACAGTAACGTTCGATCTGAGGAATCATACCTTCACCGATTACAATTTCACGACCTGTATTACGAGTAGAAATTGTAGCTTTACCGTTAATGTCCATATTTGTCTTAGCCATTAACAACATTTGTTCACTAGCGCGAACGAAGTTATCGCTAAGTACTTTTGACATTGGATCCATTGCATAGATCTTTTCTGTCATATCACCTTGACCCTTACCTTCAGCAATCTTGATGAATGAATCTTCTTGCAACTTGTAGAAGTCAGAGAAGCTATCTTCAACACGGATAAGAGAAGTGAAGTTACGCATTTTTTCTAAGTTAGATTGATACTTAACGAAACCGCAGTCAGACATTTCTGGCTTAGCATTACCAATCCAGTGAGTCAAGTCACCAACTTGGCAATAACGATCGTCAAGAACTTCAGAATAATCATTATCAATCAAACGTACTGTAAC
>JAZLDP010000087.1:0-50546 GCA_045614835.1 Clostridia bacterium
TTATATTAAGTGCGAAAAGCCAGTAACTGAAAATCAGAAAGAACTAGCGAACAAGATATATACCTACTTGTACCGAGAGCATCGCTACTGCACGAAGCAAGAGATATGCGAACACTTGGGGTGGGAGTACAACTCTAGCAACGATAGAAAGGTCAGAGATTGTATAAACACAATAAAGAAAAGGCGACCAATCGTGGCGACACCAGACCGAGTAGGGTATTTCGCACCAGTTGGCAAGGAAGATTTGGAAGAAGTAGAGCATCAATGGAAATATGTTGACAAGATAATTGCCGACCTAGAAGAAACCAAGAAACCACTAATAAAGTTCTACGAGAAATTTAAGTATTAGGAGAAGAGTATGCTAAGATTAATTTTGTTAGCCATAACAATTCCTTGTATGTTTATAATGACAAGAACAATGTATGATAGGCATTATAGTTTTAATACACCATTAATTTCAGCCATTATTCTTATGTTTGTTTTTGTTTTATTATTTTTTTATAGTTAAGGAGAGAGCGATGAAACCAACCGAAGAGAAAGTTCTGAACTACATCAAGAAATACCACAAAGAACACAGCCTTATGCCGACAGTACGAGAGATTTGCAAGGGCTTAGGTTTCAAAAGCACGAGTTCCGTTGCCTACCACCTCGCCCACTTGGTCGAGAAAGGCGAACTCACTAATCTGCCCAACAAAAGCCGAGCATACCGACTTGCCAACGATAACACACTTTCTTTCAAGGCAAAATGGGAAATGCTGAAGGAGTTGCTAGAGGCAGAGAAAGCCAATGCATTCCACAAATCAGAGCAATGCACGAGTGGGTACGACTTGCTATTTATGATGGCGAACGATTATGGCAGAGTGTTATATTTAATGAATAAAATTGAAAATGGAGAATGGAATGAAAATTAAAGGCATAAAACAAATAAGAGATATTAGTGACTATGCAAGTGCCAAACTTGATATTAAAATTAAAAAAACGGCACAAAGATATATTAAAATAGAACTCAAACAAGTTAAGCAGTTAATAAAAAAGTTGCACAAGAAAATATTGAAAACTGCTCAAAAAGGCAATTATCATATTCATTATGATAGACAATGGCTAACACAAAGCCAAATATATTCAATAAAAAACTATTTTACTGAAATGGGTTATACTGTTGATATAATTGAATACGAATCACCAAGAGTTAAACCCTTAATAGAAATATCTTGGGAAAGGAAGATTGTCTATGAAAACGAAAGCCCTAAAATATCTTGACGGACTTGTAACTGATAACACAACCAAAGTTGAATATGATTTAATAACCTACTGCAAAAAGTGTGTGCGAGCATATACCGAGCCAGAGAAGAAAAAGGAAGAGTTCACCCCACCGACACTTGAAGAAGTGAGAGCATATGTCAAGGAAAAGAACTACAACCTTGATGTCGAGAAGTTCCACCGATACTACACCGAGAGTAACTGGCGAGATGCTAGGGGAAAACAAGTGAAGAACTGGAAACTCAAACTGATGGTGTGGGACAAGCCGAAACACTCGAACTTCTACCAACAAAAAAGTATTACTGAAAGAAAAGAAGCCCAAAAGAGAGAGTATTCCAAAGAACAAATGGATAGCCTTTTCGACAACATTGAAGATGTGGAGATTTAGCCAATGGACATAATTGAAGAAATTAAGAGCCGAGTGTCGATGCGAGAAGTGCTTGACTTTTATGGGTATTATCCAGTAAGGGGAAGGGCAATCTACTGCTGTATGTATCACCACGATAAGAAACCGAGTGCAAACATAATGAAGAACGCAGATAGATTCCATTGTTTCAGTTGCGGTGTAACGAAAGACATTTTCGACTTCGTACAAGACCAAGAAAAGTGTGACTTCAAGACTGCCACAAAAATCCTAGATGAGAAATTCGGTTTAGGTTTGCTCGGTACTTTAACCCACAAGCAAAGGTTGGAACTCGCTAGACGACAGAAAGAACGAGAAAGAGCCAAGAAAGAAAAGCAATGGTGGGCAGAGTTCGAGCGACAGACCTGCATTGACATTGCCGACAAATTGAGATTTTGGGAAGATATAGAAAAGACTTGCCACCTAACTCGTGGTGAATACCGCAGTGGGAATTGGGAACTTGCCGACCTGTACTTCCACTCCCTAAAACAGCACGAACTACTATCGTGGCTCTACGGCACCCTCAACGGTCACGAGAACTACAACTCAAACTACACCTACTTTCTCGGCACTAATCGCCAAGAACTTCTAAAACGAATTGCAAAAGGAGAAATCGAGATATGATAAGTATAAATCACATATACAATGAGGGAGATACTATTTGGTTTATTGATGCAGATGCAAATGGAGCATATGCAGAAAGAGGTACAATAGTCGCTTTTAAACAAAATGGTGATATGGTTATTTCTTTTTATGCTGGAATGTGCCTTATGTCAAAAGAAACAATATTCCCTACAAAACAAGAATGTGAAAAATTTATTTACCTAGATAAAATCGCAAAGGAGTTGAAATGAGAGCATTTGTAATTAAGAGAAAAGACGGTAAGTATTTAAGCAAATACCATAAATATGATGCAAGAAAAGCACCCGTATGCGAACTTTGTTTTACTGAAAATCTTTTGAACGCCCACTTTTATAGGAGTGACGATTTGGCAAGAGATATTAAGAATAGTTTGACAGATTGGCAAAAATTAAAGGTTGTAAGAGTTGAGGTGGAGGAAATAGTATGAGCATTGAGGAAATCAAAGAAGAAATTGCTCATTGTGAGTATTGCATACAAAGGATACAGCAAAATATGTTAGGTGAATTATTGGCAAGTTATGGTGGCAGAACAACTGGACATAGTTCCGATAATGTATTTTTACAAGAATATATTAACAAAATGGAAGCACTTACTAAAAAATTACAGCAACTAACCCACCAACACGAAGATAAAGGAGAATAGTATGAGTAAAAGCATAGTAAAGGCTTGTGTGAAATACAATGATAGACTTTATACTGGATTTGACCACGGAGAGTGTTTTAGAAAATTAAATGAAGACAATACTATAATTGTACATAGTGAAATTGAGCAAGGATTTGTTGATAACGATGGAAACTTTGTAGATAGAAAACAAGCAATGATTATAGCAAAAGAAAGTGGGCAATTAACTTACGAAACGGATAAGAAAACTTTAATTAGTGAAGATTTACACTTAAACTGGCTAAATGACCAACAAGAACGAATAGCAGAACTAGAAGAACAAATAGATTATATTTTTAAAATAAACACTTGGCTTATTAAGAAGTATGGCAAAGAGTTTTGGCAAGATATTGGGATAAATGAAAATGACGATACAATTACAAACCTTATTAAATTAGATGAGGTATTTGACAAAATATATGAAGAAATGAACAAAGAAATGCCAAAGAAATGGTATGAGTATGGTTTTGGTGGTAAAAAGTAAATAAGAATAATAAATTTTTGTGCTTATTGTATTTTTAAGCGAAAAAGGAAAATAAGGAGAAAGATAATGAAAATAAAAATTGAATTTATACCACAAAAAACAAGTCAAATAGAGTATGCTGAACGAGTAAAAAATATTTCAAAAGACTTAATAGAAACTTGTGCAAAATGTGGAGTTGTGGAACTTACTTATGTTCACGATTGGTTTAAGATACATATAGAAAACCCACAAGATATAATACAATGCCAATGCGATATTGAGTCAATATTAGACCAAGTAGGAGAAAATAATGAAATTATACATTGATACAAAAGACATAGGCAAAACTGTGTCATATAAAGAAGAAAATAGCAAGAAACAATATTTATATGCTCACGATAAAGAGGGGTTTGAGTTGAAAGATATTTCCGACTACACCAAGCAAGTGAGAAAGGAAGTGCTTGGCGAGTTGATGAATATGTTGGGCGACAGAGCCGAACTAATAGATTGTGGTGGTGTGGCTGAATTTATGTTTACTACTTACGATTTAACAATGTGTGTGAAAGAAATTTTGGGAGAAGAGGTAAAAGAAAATGAAGATGCCTAAAGTGATAACTGGAATTATTGAGTTTGAAATTGCAAAAACCGAGATTGAGAACAATGGTTTATCAATAAAAGTTACAAGCACCAAAAAAATGCAAAAGAAATTTAGGAAACTTATAAGATTGACTTCAAAATATATTCTAAAACTTGCGAAACTTCACTATGATACAGCAAAAGTTAGATTTGATGACACCGAATTTGTTGTAGAAAAACACCCAAAAGGAGAAACCGAATGGAAATAGATAAAAAAGTTTGTGTAATATGCAAAACCCAAATTGCCGATGAAAAAGAATATGTTTGTACCGAGTGCTACGAAAAATCCCTTAAAGAACTTAAAAACAACGAACTTTATCAAGAAATAAAAAAGATTGATGACTCTGACTGGTTTATGGGTGTTGTTATAATGTGGGCATTGTTCGGAAGCAAAGGAGAAACAAAATGAAACCTAGTGAATTGCAAAAAATCTTGCAAAGCGAAAACAAATTAACCCTCGCAGAAATCAAAGAGATAATCCACCAATTACAGCAAGATTGTTTTTGGGAAATATGTGAGTTGTCTGGAAAAGAGTTCTCGGTTGATTGTGACAAAGACAGCATAAACGATTGCCTAGATGCCATAAAAACACAGCAAAAAATACAATTCTATCAAGGCGAAACAAATGCGTTTTACATTTGCTTAGATTTATTAAATAAAATAGGAGAAAACGAATGCCAAAAGAACTAATATTTGACGGGGAAACCCTAATTAACGCAACCGACTGGAAGGCGAAGTCGGAGCATATAATCGCCAAACTGGACGAGGAGTTGTTCGACAATGTGAACGAGTGGGATACATTTGACACTCGCTACGACAAAGAGGGCAACTTGCTGTCCAAAACCAAACACAAAGTAAAAAGGGGCGAAGTTATGCCCGTAATCTCTCCAGCCCAAGTCAGCACAAAACTCAATCGCTACTTAAGAATTTACCGACCTATGACACTTGACGAGGCTATGAGCCTTGAAGATACGGAATACCTTGAGGCGTACGGATACTACCTTGACATCATATCGCACATAAACACTTTCTGTACCTTTTTGGGCGATAAGCAGTCCTTCTCGGCATTCGTAACACTAACTACTTCGGTGTACAACGAGTTATTGGCACACCCTAAGTATTCACAAGTATTCGCCAGTATAGAAGATGGATTTGTCCATACTAACTTCACAGTTGCTGAGGCTGGCTTGGTAGATGGTAGAACTACGATTGCAAAACTTACTACCAAAGATGCAGGTCACAATCTCATTAAAAACCCAGAAGTTACAACCATAAATGTCACCAACAAAATCAACACAGCCAACATTGACGCTATGTACGAGAAGTTTCTCGGAGTGTCGCAAAAACCTAAACAAATTGGAAAAGGAGAGAAAAAATAATGAATGTTTTATCTTGTTTTGATGGAATTTCTTGTGGGAGAGTTGCCCTTGAACGAGCAAAAATCCCAGTAGAAAAATATTATGCGAGTGAAATTGACAAGTATGCAATACAAATCGCACAAAAGAATTATCCAGACACAATTCAGTTGGGAGATGTAACAAGGTGGAAAGAGTGGGACATTGATTGGAGTTCGATTGACCTAATTATCGGAGGCTCTCCTTGTCAAGGTTTCTCAAATGCTGGTAAAGGTCTTAACTTTGACGACCCACGAAGTGCTTTATTCTTTGTATTTGTCGATATTTTAAACCACATTAAAAGTGTGAATCCAAATGTCAAGTTCTTACTTGAAAATGTGAAAATGAAGAAAGAATGGGTAAATGTAATAAGTGAATATCTTGGTGTTGAACCAGTTGAAATAAATAGTTCTCTTCTTTCGGCACAAAACCGACAAAGGTTTTACTGGACTAATATTGCCAAGATACCACAACCAAAAGATAAGCACATTTATCTAAAAGACACTCTTATTACAAACAACACGATTAGAATACCATATTATGGAAATGAAGATAAGAGCAGACCTATTTCTAACAACTTTGGCGGTGGTTTTGATAGAATTACTGACCCAAATCCAAACAAACAACAGATTGATATATTAGCACAATATGTGCATAGTTTAGATAGGCTAGTTAAAATAAGTGAAAGTAATTTTACCCAAGAAAAAGGGTTAATACAAGACGAAAATGGGAAATGCTCTTGTTTGTTGGCAAGGGATTATAAAGACCCTAAATGTGTTTTTACTAAAGTTGAACAATTAGAAGTTTGTGATTATGTAAAAGGGAAATTAGACGAATTCTATAAAAAGAATGGATATATACCTAAGTTTTTTAATGCCTATAATTGTAGTGAAATTAAAGATAAATCACCAACTCAGACAATGTATTGTGGCAGTCAAACTTCTTCTGCTACTTGTCTAGTATTTGAAAATATAGCATTATTTACAGAACAAGGAACAAGTAAAAATATATTTGAAGTAAAAGACAAGAAAGTAATTATATATGATAAAGAGTATAAAATGGACTTGGAAGATGGATTCTGGTGTTTTAGAAAACTAACACCAATAGAATGTGAAAGATTACAGACTTTACCTGATAACTACACTGATGGTATTTCAAACTCTCAGAGATATAAAGCATTAGGTAATGGTTGGACTGCTGATGTTATCGCCCATATTTTCAGTTTTTTACCTAAATCGAACTAGAACTAGCACCCTCTCGGTGCTTTTTCTAAATTTTTTGAAAAAGTTTGCGAAAAGTGTTGACAGAGTGGTCTTTATATGATAGTATATAGTCAATGATAACGAAAGGAGAGGTGGAAATGTGTAAACAATATTTCGTAATGAGAGTATCTTCAAAGAGAGTAGTCAACCGAAAAAATAAGGAACAAGAGTTAGAGCAACAATTTCAGCAAGACTTTTTGCGTCAAAAATACATATTCCTTAATGCTGGGTATAATGTTACTGACGAGAATACTTATGCCGATAGAATAACAGGTTCTTCTAAAATCGAGGACAGACCACGACTTAATGAGTTGATGGGCAAGTTAGAAGAGGGAGATACTTGTTATTTCGCAGAAGTTAGTCGTTTCAGTCGTGACTACAAGAACGGAATGGAAATGATAGATACTTTGATTTTTGAAAAGAAAGTAAACATTGTGTTCGTGTGCGACAACAAGACGCTTTATGCTGGTAAGAGATTTGATGCGTCAGAGTGGTTTTATATCTCAATGATGTTGCTTACTGCCGAATACCAAAAGAGATGTATTGGACAATCAACAAGCCAAAAACTACAAGCAATGAAGGCTGAGGGTGCTACTTTGGGAAGCCCTAGAACCTTTGATGACAGCATCCGCCACCAAGTCATCGCCCACTACAACTCGGGACACACAATGCAGGAGTGTGCGGAGAAGTTCGGGGTTAGCACGAGCAGTGTGCATAGGTTTGTGAACGAAAGCAAAAAGGAGAGTAAGTAATATGCGTTTATGGGATTTTAGATTATTGCCTTATTTGCCAGATAGTCAACTCTTGGCTCAAAAGAGGGAGTGCGACTTGATTATCAAAGATGCAACTATGGGCAGAAAAACAAATCATATATTAATTAATTATATTTACGAGTATGGTGGCATTGATAGTATTTCTTTCAAGGTTTACTATGCACTATTGTATAAAGAGTTCAAGAACAGAGGTTTTAGGTTTAACGATAAGTACCAAATGGTGAATTGGTTTTATGTAGAAAATCCACCACTAGAACCATTCCCACGACACCACAACAATGAGTATATGACAATTTGTTACTACAACCTCAAGGAAAAATACTTGCGAGGTCAAAAGGACTTCACTGCTGAAGTTTGGGAAAAGTTAGACAAATTTTATAAACAATGGTTAAAGGAGAACGGAGATGAGTAAGATTGACTTATACCACGAAGATTGCCTAAAGGTTTTAAAAAATATACCAAACGAAAGGGTAGACTTAATTGTTACCGACCCACCATACAAACTTACTTCTCGTGGGTGCAGTGGGACAATGGGTGGATACTGGAAAGAAGAAAGAGCCAAAAGGGGTTTAGTGTTCGACTTTAATAATATAAATTGTGCTGACTACATACCAGAGTTTTATAGGATATTGAAAGACAAATCAATTTGTTACATAATGTGCAATAACAAGAACTTGCAAGAAATGATAAATGTTGGCACAGCAAGTGGATTTAAGTTCGTAAAAGCATTGATTTGGGATAAAGGCAATAAGATTTGTGGTAGATACTATATGGGTTGTTACGAATACATTTTGCTCTTTAGAAAAGGTGGCGACAAACCTATCAATAATTGTGGCACACCAGACATTCTCTCTATTCCAATAAAGAAGATAAAAGATGCAAATGGCAAAAACTTGCACGATACCGAAAAGCCAGTAGAATTGATGAGAGTTCTAGTGGGAAACTCTTCAAACGAAAACGACATAGTCCTTGATGCTTTTATGGGAATTGGTAGCACAGGTGTCGCTTGTATGCAATCCAACAGACACTTTATCGGCATTGAGTTGGATAAGAACTACTTTGACATAGCAGAAAAAAGAATACTGGAGGCAAGAGATGGCAATAACTAAGGAAAGGTTGGAAGAACTTATACAACAAAATGCTAGTATTTATTACATAGAAAAAACTTGGATAAATCCAAATATTAAGTATGTAAATTCCATATTATTAAATAATAAAAACCATAGAGTAGGATACTTTTCTTATGATTTCTCACTGCCAGAGCAAGAAAATATGTGCCTAAGAGAATGTTTTGCTGAAAACGCAACAGACATTGCAATTCTAAAAGATATTTACGAAGATTTAGAAACTGCAACATTTTGTGCTAAATTTAAGGGTGTACCAAGAATAGAGTATCTGGACATACCCTCTTGGGAAGAAGTTGAAGATATGAACAAATTTATTGTTTGCGAGATTGATGATTGGTATAGACTTATGGTACACTTCCCTCAAGAAATAGACGAAACTGGTTTCATAGGAATAGATGCTGGAGGCAACTGCGAAATATATCATTGGGACGGAGCGACTAAAGAAAACTATCTTGAGGCTTGTGAACAATTCGTTAAGATATTTAAAGGAGAAAGAGATGATTAGTCCAGAGCAAAGACAAAAAGCCATTAAGTTGTATCGCAACAAGAACTTGACTTGGCGAGAGATAGCGAACTTGTGCGACATTAGTGTGCCGAGCCTTCAGAAAATGGTGCGAGATGCAGTGGAAATCGGAGTGCTGAAACCAAGAGATGAGTTCCGTAAAAATCAGTCGAAAGCACCTAAGTTCGCCGAGAGTGAGTTGAAAGCAATCGCAGTCGACTACTATGAGAACGGGCTAACGAAACCACAACTAATCGAAAAGTGGGGCATTCACCCAATGCAGTTGCAACGAGTTCGCAAGAAGTTTGGCGACAAGTACGAGCAAAAAAATAGGGGTTCAAAAGAACCTAAAACCATAATGCAATTCGACAAGCAAGGCAACCTAATCGCAGAGTACCCATCATTATACAATGCAAGTGTCGAGAACGACCTACCTAGTGGCAACATCTATAATTGTTGCATCGGCAATAGGTACAAGTCGGTTGGGGGATTTGTGTGGAAATTTAAAGACAATGATTAATTCATTGCCTTTTTTCTTGCCAATAAAAAAGAGAGCGGTACAAGACCACTCCCAAAACTCAAATCGCCTTGTAATTCACTCTCTTTCAATTCCAAAATGTTAGTTTTCATATACTAACTGAGCCACAAGCACAGATTATTTCGTTTTAAATTGTAAATTAAGTTCATAATAATTCCTCCGTTTACAATAGTTATATTATTATAACTAAATCGGATTGTCAAGCATTAATTTACTTGCCACGCCAAATCGCATTCGTAATCCAAGCAATCGAATATATCGTAGCAATTCCCGTCAATCACAACGGTTGCGTGGTTTGGAACTCGCAAAATGAAAGTTCCGTAAGGGTGCAAGTCAGCGAACTCGCCCACATTTAGTCCACGACACTCAACTCGTGGAAACTCAAAGACCTTGTCCAAAAGATTTGAGTAGCAATCTCTCGTGAGTTTGTCACAAGTAAAAAGCCTTGAAGTGTGGTGCAGTTTCTTCCTAATTTGTGGATAACTCAAGCCAGTGGCAGTCGAGATAGCCCTCGTTACACAATCGGAGATGTGTTCGCCATCTTCATTTCGGTTGTAGTATATCCACTTTGCCATTAATCGTCATCACCCATTACTATTTCGTCATGATAAACGGCAAGTCTTTCTGAACCTTTAATTTCGCTATCTGGGTCGCTTAGCCAATCTTTAGCAAGGTCAACATAGACATCCATATTGCTACCAACATATTTTTTCAATGTCTTGCAGTAATCGGTGTAAAGCATCAAACTTACGACTGCAAGTTCTTCTGGTTTGTAGTCTTTCATTTGAACACCCATTTGTCTTGCTTTCTGCTCAATGGCAGGAGTTTCAAAGAAATGTTTGTCTTTCTCTTCCACCTCTTTCATAAGTTTGTGTTTCCACTTTTCCAACTCTTCTTTGGTTAGAGTTTCACCGTAGTCGCCATAGTCCTCGTTATAGTAGCCATAATCTCTACGACCACCACGACCTCTCATATCGTAGCGACCATAGTCCTCTTCTGGAATTCCCCAGTAGCCATTAAATCTACCCATCGCTTCGATTGGGAAGTATGTTTTGCCTTCAGCACCATAGTGTCCGTCCATCATTTCGTGTTCGTATCCTCTATCTGCCATGTACTGACCTCTCGCATTTCTTCTGCGTCCCCTCATATCAGCGTAGTCATAGCCCATATCAGATTGTCTGCTTGATTCATAACCTCTGCCACTTCTCTCATCGGCATACTGCGAATTTGGGTAATTACCATCCATTGGATAATGTTCCCCACCACGAACTCCATAATGTCCATAGCCCATACCTCTATCTCTTCTTGAGTATCTTCTCATTCTGCGACCATCTCTAGCCATCATCATATCCATCATTCTATTTCTAGGCATAATACTATACCTCCTTTGTTACATTCAACACAACACTTGTGAAAGTAGCATCAATATCTTCGCTGACATTAACAAGAGAAATGGTTTTAGCATCAGTTGTTGGGTAGCCAAGAACACAGTCTTTATCAACTTTAATGTAGTAGTCGATAACGAAAGTTCTGAACTCAGTAGTTGCAGTTGTGATTGTTTCGCTTGAAATTGCACCAGTAATCAACTCTCCGTTTTCGGCAAGTTGAACACTAACTAAACCAGCAGTTGCACCAGTACCAATAAGAGTTGCTGTAATGTGGTAAATACCTGAGTGATTTAATGTGATGCCATTAGAAGTCACACTAAAACAAGGTACTCCACATCTATTGGCTTTACAAAATCTTCTGTAAACATTGCCAATGTTGATTTGTCCGTCAGCAAGTACAGTTTGTGTACCAACATTTTTAGTTCCTAATAATAAAGTTTTTTCCATAACTTTCTCCTTTTAAATAAAATTAAGGCACAAGTATTATCCTGTGCCTTTTAAGTATTCAGGATAATTAATCCTATAATTTGCCGATACTATCGGTCTTATAGTACACTTGCTCCACAGCAACCATTGTAACCATTACCAAAGCCATAAGCAGATTGATAAGGGTTGCAAGTGATATATGCTGGGATAGGGCAAGGTTTAATTTCGTTGATTAAAGTAGCAGTTTGTCTATCATTGCTGATTTGAGCCTTTAGACTAGAATTTTCTGCTTGTAGGCTAGAAATCTTCTCAGTTGTTAAGTAATCTAAAATTGCTCTAGTATTATCTTGACCAGCCCTTACGACATCACAGAATCCTCTGCTCATGTCATATCTCAACGAATCAATATTTCTCTGAGTGGTGCAACAACAGTCGGCAAGTTCTCTTGATAGACCGTTTACTAAAGTTGCTTGATTATAACCCAAAGTACAAACCGCATTGTTTACACCTGCAAATCCTGTGTTTATAGTGTTATTTAATCCTGCAAATCCTTGATTAATAAAGTTTTGCATTGATGCTTGACCTAAAAGAATATCGTTTAAGTCAGACATAATTTCGCTGTTAGCAAAACCAGCACTTAAATCAGCAGTAGTGGCACAATTTCCTCTGTTTCCATTGTTGCCGAAACCAAAACCACCATTACCAAAGATACCACCAACAACTGCAAGACCGATAATCCAAGACCAATCGTTCCAACCGCCATTGTTTCCATAGTTACCAGTTGTTACTACTGGCACTTCTCCTTCAAAATAAGCCATCTTATTTTCCTCCATGTTTTTTATTTATATCAACACCAACATTACTCGAGTTTAGCCAGTGGAGATACCGAATTTAATTTCTACCACCTAATATTCGTGATAGACCTTGTATGTTCTCTTCACTCACGCCATTCTGTCTTGCAAGTTGTATTAAAAACTCTTGAGGACTTCTGCCTTGAGCCATATTTTGTAATTGTGTTTGCATTTGATTTATTTGAGGAGTTCTTTGCATCATTTGTTGCATTATTTGTTGTGGGTTTCCACCACTATTGTATAATGCTATTATATTTTGAATTGTAGAGTTAATATCTTGTGGCATAATTACCTCCTAGTCTTTAAAGCCAGTAGAATAGTATTTAATTTATTCTCTACGGCAGTCAATCTATCGTTAAAGGCATCAACCTTTTTCTCGATTTCAGACACTCGTTTTAGAAACGGAGTTGGTTTATCATCTTTAATTTTATCTTCGTTATCGGCAATTTCGACTTCTAAAGGTATCATTTTGTCGATATCGGCAACCTGTTCTTCACTTTTGTTGTTTTCCATCACCCTTACCTCCGATAAGTTCAGTTAGTCGATTTAATTTCTTGATTTCATCTTCCATCGAGTTCATTTTTTTGGCGAAATTTTCCATTTCTTGCTTGGTTGGAAGTTCTTTTATATCCTCAGACTTCACAAAGTCTTTTAAATCTTCCATTTTAACGAAGTCTTTGGGGTCTAGAACGGGCGAAACGGGTAAAGTAGGGTTCTCATTCATTCTAGAGCATTTAAAGGTTTCTAGGGCTGGATTTCCCATTGCATCTGCACTCTTAACATATATCTCCGAAAAGTCGCTCTTAATAAACATAATTGCCTTTGATGGCGGAACTATGTGTCCTTTGGCTTCGTCAAGTGTTCCAAATCGCACAACCGAAAAAGGAAAGTCTTGTGGTTGTACTGTTTTTTGCACTTGCTGTTGTACTTGCGGTTGGTAGCCATAGCCATTGTAACCATAAGAAGCATACGGCTGTGTATTATATTGCATATTGCCCATATAGGAGTTCGTGTTATACATCTTTCTTATCTCCTTTCTTGGCATTAATTCTTTGTCGATTTTGTATAATAATTATTTGTGAAAGTTTCTTGTCAATTTTCTCTAACATTGATAAGATTTCCTTATCCTTAAACATAATCAATTCTCCCTTAAATAGATTAGTCAAAAGTCGAAAGGGAAGGTATGCAGGGAAATAAACTTCCCTTTCTTCCTTAGACACCCCATTTATAGCACAAAAAAAGACACACCTAATAATTTTTAAGTGTGTCAAAAGTGTGTATTTAATTCTTATGTTGCTTCCAAGATTTTATATCTAGTTTCTTCTTACAAATTGGAGACCAATCTTTCAATGTGTCGACCGAGTAACCTAGAGCGTTCCCAATTTCTTCATATTTCATTTGGTGTATAAGTATCATCACCACAAATTCAAGCATATCTCCACGAATGCCTTTAGCATAACAGTAGTCAACGAGTTCGTTTTCGGTCATCTCCCAAATGGTTTTGCTTTGCAATTTATTGACCAACTTCTTACATTCAAACCTATCTTGTATCAACCACAGCAATAGACAATCAATGTATGCAAATAATACCGATGCAAACAAATACATTTGTATTGGTGGACAAATCATAATTGAAATGGCAAATATTAAGTTCGTTAAAACCATACATATAATAATGCTCTTACTATGATATGTTGTCGGAAACTTGTATCTCAAGGAAAAGAAGGCTACAAGAAATAAAATCGCCTCAATCCATTTGCCAAAAATAAAAGAGATTACAAAGACACTGCCCATAACCAATAAGTGATATGGAGTTAGCCTTGTAAAATCTCTTATATTGTATAATAATTGAGCCTTAAACTCCAGCCAATTAATTTTCTTCTTTGTGCTTTCTCTTTGCTTGTTCAAGTTTTTCTTTGCATAGTTTTGTGTATTCTTGTCTAAATTCATAATTCTTTTTAGCCTTTAATTCTTTTTTCTCTGCATAAAAAACTTCTTTCTCATATTTCTTAACTTCTTTTTCGTTAAGATATGGGGGTGCTAAATCAGCCATTCTTATTCTCCTTTAAACTAAAAAACAAAGCCAATACAACCAACCACATATACACTTCTAAAGACAACATTAAACCATTCACTAAGTTATAGTGCAATATTATGGTTTCAAAACCTTTTATTTTAAATGTTAATTGCGACAAATATCCATGTATGATAAATGATGATACACTATAGGAAAATCTTCCTTTACACAGATAAGGCAAAAGGAACATTATACTAATTGAAGTATGAGTATAAAAGTCTGGTGCAAATTCTATGCAACATCTACATAATATTGAACCAACCAATACATATAATAACTCATACCATTTAAACTTAAACCTTCCACAACAAGCACATACAAACAAGTACAATGTCAATATTGTGGTACAAAGCTTGAAAATGTGCTGATACCCAATCCAACTATCTACAAAGTTTGCAAACTTCATTACCGTTGGAGATATTAACATTTCTACAAATATCTCTGGGAAAGCATATTTCAATATATAGAATGCAATAGTATATGCAATTAATAGCACTAACAATGTTTTCGATATTTTCTTATTCATAAATTTCCCTTAATAAAAAAGTTGTTACTAGATTAACACAACAAAAAAACATAAATTTCATCTTCAGTATTTTTTGTTATCGTTCCCTGCAACAACCTTAAAATAAATCATATTAGATTTCCTTATTTTTTAACCTGCTCTGCTCTAAGTTGATTCATTGCTTGATTAACCTTAGCATCTCTTTCAGCCTTAGCCCTAGCATCAGCATTCGCTTTTTGTTTCTCCGCTTCACTTTGAGTTTCTTGCTTTTGAAGTTGAGCAAGTTTTTTCTTTGCTTCCTTTAAAATGGAATTTTGCTCTTTAGTCATAACTGCTTGAGCCAATCTTTCTTGGATTTGGTTAAGAGTTTCACCACCAAAGAATATGCCAAAATTATAGAATACAACGAAAACAATTAACGCAATCCACCAACAGTTATGAGCAAATGGCACTAATGTTTGGAAGTATGATATACCAGCAAATCCAAGACCTACTGATGCACCAGTTATTTTATTACCCCAAGCCTTAGTCCAGTATTTCTTTAATAACTTCATCTTATCGTTTCCCTCCTTGTAAATTAATCTTTTCACAAAGGGCATTAAAAGTTTGATTAACTTTTTCAAACCTATCTTTGTTAGTTGAGTGATACAAACAAGTAAGACAGTAGAGAATAGTGTTGAAATGCCTAATGCAATTAGGTTTTCCAACCCCTCTTCTATCATTTCCATAGCAAACACTACCGTAAATGTTAAGCCACTCCCACTGAACATTTCTTTTAATCGAGTTCGCTTACTTTGGGTCATTTCTTAAACCCCCAAATTTTCTTCAGTCTCTTCTTCAGGCTGTGGCAAGTAAGTAGCAAGTTCTTCGATTTCTGCTGTAAGAGTTTCTGTATCAATACTAAATGCTTCATCCTCGAGAGAATCTGCTTCTTCTCTAAGAGATACTGCCTTTGCAAGTTTTTCTTCCTTGCTATCTATGATTGCTTGTCTCTTTGCAATCTCAATATCAATTATGCTCATAAGATTACCTCCTTTTTATATTCAACAGCCAATCTCTCGACTGTCTTGTTGTTCTTAAAGATTTGGTAGGTTTTGTGTATTGTCGGCAATCCACCTTAGTACTCTGTATCCAAGAATACAAACAAGAGTAGCCACACCAGTCCATAACAATACTTTCAATGAACCTTTAACTATTCGCTTAAATCCATCGGTAGTTCCATCCCACCAATTGCAAAATTCTTTATATTTGTTTACAGATTTATTGGCTACAAAACCAATAACCTCACCTTTGTCATCTTTAGGATACAAATATCCATATCTTTTTTTCAAGGCTTCAATCTTCTTGTTTGAAACTTCCGCCTTAACCTCTTCTATTATAACTTTCTTCTCTTGCTTCTTTCGATATGCTAGTTTGCTCTTTTCACAGTCAAGCATATATGCTGTCAATTCATTTTTTTGCTCTTCGCTCAAAATTGCCAACATATCTTTCGATAACTCAGCTTTTGCACTTCTAACGACTATTTCGTTTGTAAGTTTCTTAAAGTCTTCGTTACTCTTAAGTCCTTGCTTAGCCCTATCATATTCGGTTTGAATTTCGTTGTGTGCAAGATTGGAGTTGCTATCTTTTTGTACAATACCACGAATTTCGTCCATAGACATTAATTCTTTTGTTTCCATAATCCTTGCTCCTATTACTTTTATAATATCATATTCTTATGTTTTTTGCAAATAATTTTAATATGCTTATGTATATTTATACACAAAATGCGAATGATAGACCTCTCGCAGTCATTGCGTTTCCATTGCTTTTATATAAAACCCCTGTACCGTTGACAATACATTGAGCTTTACTGCTAAATGATGTTCTTAACCACCAAGACGTTGAAGTATTGTGTTTAATCATATCACTGCTTGTTTTGTATTTCCAATATTCGTATACATCTCCCTCGCTGTTAGAAGAAAAAGAATTTGAATTAGTTAATTCTTTTTCGCTTAACAAAAATAAATCCATACTTGATATAGTACCATAAGTTGTTTTGTCTACCAGTTTAATGATGTTTTGACATTTTTCTGGTAATGTTGCTTTTATTGTTGGTAAAGTAGTAGTGTACATTGTTGTTGAAGTATACGGTCTAACAGTTTCTGTGCTATTAAGTTTATATGCTGTATTTAAAGACGAAACCATTTCCAAAGTTATACCAGCCTTACCGCTACCATCACTCAAATTATCGTGATTAAATCCAATAATTCTCATTTGGATTACTTCACCAGTTGTCAATGTAATATCAATAGTATCGCCTATATTCCAACCATAAGTTTCAGCAACTTGTGAACTTGTCATATTGTTAGCACTAATTTCAGCACTTACAGTAGAAATCGTAGACCAACTATTTTCTGAGAACACTCTACTAAATGTTAAATCTTCACCACCGCCACTACTCTCAACACCTAACTTAAAAAATCCATAATTGCCAACTTGAGAAACAGGACTACCACTCTTAACCAATTTAATAAACTCTAATCCCATCATCACACCTCGCTAACAATATAGACAGCATCAGTTTCATAAGTTTCAGATGTACCAGTAAATTTATAAACTTTACCCAAGTTATCTTGAATAAGTGCGTTCTCCATATCTGAATCAGACGAAACATCAATTGGTATACCTTCCTTAAGAGAGCCAGTCTTTCCAAGAATAGTAACACCTTCTTTTATGTTCTCTTCTTTAATATTAGAATCTATATCACTCGTAACTGGATTAACATTGATTACATTAAATACCGAACCATCTGGTGGATTAACAACTTGAGTATTTGTAGTAGGTTCTATAGTAACACTTTCTTCAGGTTTATAATAATCGCTAGGAACAACTGCTCCCACCTCAACCTTAGTAAGTTTGTACCCGCTATCAGCAGTAACCGATTGTTCAGAAGTAGTGGGAGTAATTGTCTTCGTTTGGCTCGGCAATATCTTTTCCATTTGGTCTAATAATTGTGGATAACTCCTAAACTCAATATCTGAGGTTGATATATCTTTTGCGGTTAGTTTGCCTTTAAAGGACGACTTGACACTTTCAAGTTCCTCAATGCTCGATTCTAAATCTGACATACCCTATACCCCCAATATATTTTGTAATTGCGTACTTGCCGAACCAATCTTATCATTAAGTTCTTGGAATTTGGTATCTAACTCCGACCTAGAGTATGTGCCAACATCACTCGCACTTAATATAACATTTGCCGAAAGTGACTTTCCATTTATAGTTCTCGTGTCTGGAACAAGTCCTGAGATAATATCCGAAATATCAATATTGATTGTTTGTCCATTCTTTAATGTAAGTTTTAGTGTCTTGTTTGAATAAGTGCCACTAACAACCATTGTTTCTAAAGGCAAGTCAATGCTCTTCGTACTCAACAAGTCCCCATTATCATTTAATAGCGATATTGTCATTACATAAGTCGAACTATTAATTGAAACATCTAAACTTGCACCCAAATCACTATTGTCTGGTATTACAATGTTTACATTTTTGTTTCCATCAATCTCTTGTTCAATGCCATTAACAGAAACACTATCAATCTTGCCACCTACACTCGAGATATCAACACTCGACACCTCTTCACTATTCGCATTGTAGAAACGAATCAAACTTCCATCAACTTCAGCCTTAACGAAACCATTACCCAAAAGAACATCAATTTTACCTGTTTGCTCTGGTTCAACAGGAACAAAATCCTCAGGCTTTCTGCCCTCTTCAAAATAAAAACTCTTTATCTCGGAATTCTTTGTATACCCAGTTTCGTTTGAAAATGTAAAACTAATCTCAACCACAAGGTGTCTAGTAAGTACATTAGTTATATCTTTCGGTTCGTCCTTAATGTCTAAGTGGTCAACAACTACACCATCTGCCGAAACTATCATTGTACATACATTGTTCTCTTCGCCCATCGGTTTGATAACTTGTATTTGTTCGGCAAGATGTTCCCATTGTCTGCCCAAACAATAGCAATCAGACTTAATGGTGTATCGGTCACAACCATTATCAATTATTTGTATCGTTCTCATAACTTCTCCTTTATATTTTAGTTGGTTCATTTACCAACTCGACAGTAGTAAGTGATATGTTTGCAGACTTTGGTATCATATACTAATCTCCTTATGTTAATAAACAAGCGGATATTTCAAACAAATACTTGTTATGTCTAAATATGCTGGTATAATAGATGAAACAGTTTTCCTTGCACGTATTTTTACGGTATATGTATCAAGACTATTTGCCTCAATACTTTCAACAATAACCTCAGCTTTGCCAAGTACACCACCCCAGTGTACCTCGAGTGTGCCAGTTGCTGAAACAGTTGACACAACATTTACAGTAATATAACAAATGTTATCTGACCTTAATGGCGTTGCAGGTAACGTAAGCGTGAATGTATAGTCCGTATACGAAGTCGTCAACGTTGCTTTTGTTGGGTTACATTCGGCTGTAAACAAACGCTCAACTGGAGCTTCCCATATTGTCTTATTATTCAAGTTAAGTTTTTTAACTACGTTGCCGTCAAATGTTATACTATCCGTATATAATAAATCTATATTCTGTTCACTCATTTCATACCCTTATGTTGTAATAGTTAATTTATAAGTTGAAGAGTCATAAGTAAAGGTTACACCGACATCCCCTTTGTCGCCTTTATCACCTTTAGGCAACACTAAGTTAAGCACTTGGTTAGGAGAAGTGCCAGTAATAGTAGCACTAGCAGTATCTCCACTTGTTACAGAACCAATTGTTAGTGCATTGGTGTCGCCTTTTTCTCCCTTTTCACCATTTGTGATAGTAAAAGTTTCAGTAGTGCTATTATTATATGCTATGGTATAGGTGTCAACAAGACCTTCTGTCGAAGATTTGAAAATGGTATTAATTCCCTTGCCATCATAGACTCTAATCTGAGAAGTTGTCAAATCGTCCAATGTAATCTCATATATTTTTAATAAAGGAAGGCTGGTTGAGACTTGCTGTATGCTTTTGATTCCGTTCCCATTAGTTACCTCATAATCAAAATATTCGCCATTGTCAAAATGTATTCTATAACCATCAACAATGCCATCAGGACTATCAGCCTTCTCAATGTAACTTATGCCATTACCCTGCTCCCCCTGCTCACCTCTTGCACCTTTAAGATTAGAAAACTTTAATTTTTTTAATACTTTTCCGTTCTTCTCATTGTCTATAAGAGATACGCTAGGAGTGCCATCTCCATCAATCTCGCTTATATCAGGTTCATCTGCCATTGCTTCAGCAAAATCAACCGCATAAAAAGAGTTGTTTACCATTGCGTTTAGTTCATCAACAGCAAGGTTATCGTTAATTGTAAATTCCTTACCACCATTAATTTCGCTTGAATCTTTTTTATCTTTGCTCCAATTTGCCATATTTCACCTTTATTCCTTTATAAATATTTATGCACATTTTTGCAAAAAAGTCAAGTGATTTAATCAACCACTCGAACTTCTTGCAATTCTAAGTCTATCATCGGAACTCCGTTCTTACGGAAATTTCTACCAGTTACTTTCCAATACATTGGTGAACCATCTTTGTATTCCCATAATGAATTGTTGTTATTATCTCTATCAATTCTCAAAGTATCTCCTACCTCTACAACGTCACCTTCCGAAAAATGCTTAACAACATTTCCGTTTATATCATACAAATTTGAACAACCAATAGTTATATTAGCAACAGAAATTCCATTATTGTAACTATTTACAATTTGAGAACTATTATAAGTATAAATGTCATCTATATAATTATATGTAGTTTGAAGAGACATAAACTCTGAATCGTTTAATTCATATACATTATCTTGTATATCATTAAAGTGATTTTCTTGCGATACAACAGATATACTCCTTTGCATAATATTAACTGTAACATCATCTACAACAGAAGCATAATCTGTTATACTACTAATAGATAAAGCAATAGCAAATGTCTTACTATTTAAAGTCCTATAATAAGTTAATTCACAACAATTACCTTTAAAATTGTAAAAATCATAGTTATCTTTAGTTACATTATCGGCAGTACTAATTCCAACAGTTTGAATAAATGACTTTATGGAATTCCCCAAAGAATTAGTCCCTCTAATCAATGCAATAAAAGGGTATTCTACATTATCTTCACTACTATTTACATCCCAAATAAATTCACTATTAATTTCATTACACTCAATGAAGAAGCACAAATAGTCCACACCATCTTTCGTAATAATCTTGCCTCCATCTAATTGGGATGTTGTAAACGTATCATTATTGTCTCTTAAAAGAAATGTTCTATTGCACACATCTTTTACATTCTTTACAAAACTCTTTTGCATATACTTTACGTTCTGTATTTTATTCTTTGTAATTACATCTTTCTTGGGAGTTCCAAATATTTGACTTAATGGAATTCTTATAATCTTGTTATTGCTTGTTGTTGGATTGCCGTTTACAAATTTAGGCATTCCTAGATTGTCAGTAGCCACACAAAATTGACATACATTACAAATACTGTTAACAAAATCTAATAAGGTTTTCGATTTATAATATTGATATGGAATTCTAATCAACTTCATTATCTGTTGTGCAGTCATATTTTCTCTTATAACATTAGAACACATTTCTTCAATATAATCTTCTGTGAATCCAAATTCCACCATGCAATTCTTAAAATAACCCATTAACGTCCCTGCCGAATCTCTTTTAACATGAGGCTTTATTTTAAAATTTGACCAACTTTGCAAGATGTCAGAAGTTTGTATTGATAATATCTTGTTATTGTAGTAGTCGCTGTCGATGGAAATATGTGATTGGATAGGTTTTCCATTAACATTTATTTCTATTGGCAAATTTGAACTTGCCATAACACCATCATTTATATAGTCGAAAAACTCTCCATTTACATCTAAAACTTCCAAACTGCCACTATTAGGGACAACACCATAATAAATCTCTTTCGGTTGTCCAGTAGACTGTGATAGACTTTCCACTGACTTTAACCAAGACCTGTCAAGATATAGTTTGTTCTTTAGTTCTGCAACATAAGTAATACAGGCATTATAGTTCGCTCTATTCCACTCCAAGAAAGTAATAGTGTGGGAACTTGCTACATTTTGGAACTTAATTGCCCAAGTTGCATCATCACTATAAATAATATCTGTTGTATCTCCATCTATATATGCTTTAGTTGGAAATTGATTTGCATTTTTGTCGCCATAAATGATAATACTATCAACATTTTCTCCACGAACTTCAAGAGTAACCGTAAGTTGTTTGCTCTCTGGTACAGCACCGAAAACATAACCATTGTATCCGTATTGCTCGATTAGTTGAGTGTCTGCTCCACCAACAAATCCGTCAGCAAGAGATAAAGAACCAACATATTCTCCGTTCTTATAGGTAAGATTTGCCCAACTCTTCATATTTGTTCCATTACTTTTGGTTGATAAAAAACCGAAAGAGCCGTTGGTCTTTTGAATTGAAGCATTATTGACTTCGGTAGAACTACCAAGTTGTTCGATTATATCTTCTACTGTATCTTGTAGTTGTATTACAACCTTAATATCTGCCATATACTACCCCTTACTCAAATGTTGCCCAAAGCACCATATTCTCAAAGACAGAAACGTTGCTATTTGGCATTACTTTCCAACCCTTTGAATTTACTTCTTTTTCGTTGCCAAGTTGCCATACTAGTTGTTTGCCTGTAGGTATTGTAACACCTTTTTCAGTTGCATCTGTTGTGGACATTACCTGAATTGAATCGCCCCAGTATAAGTTGTTTCCCTTTTCGGTCGTTGTAACGACTGCTAGATTTGAACTAGCCCCACTAACCTTATATGTAACTGTCATTTGCTGTCTTTGATTTAGTGTGCCGATAAAAGACACATCATAGTCAAGGACGCCGAAAACATAAGTGCCGACATTAAATATCCTTTTCATTTCCTCTGGCTCAACATACATCATGTGAGTAACGAACTCGCCACTCTCTTTATCGTAGTAGGTTACTGGGAACTCGTTTGCCGAATTTAGTACCCTACAAAGCCTTTGGTAATCTTCTATCTTTAAATACTTAAAATTTATTTTACATCTTGGTACAACAAAAGAATCGTGGTCGTTAATGTTCGGCATAGACCCGTCATTAGACCTTGTTGGACTTTCAACATAAGTTTTTGTATTTACCGTCAAAAGTCCTTGATAACCAATTCCCTTGAACTCGTTACCTGCAATTATTACACTATCTAAGTTTGGTACTCTTACTCCCATTACGACCACTCCTTCCGTTATACTCGCTTGAAGTGTCCTACACGAACACCCTCTCCATATACTGAACCCTCAAGCAACTGTCCAGCCTTTGTTCTGTCTATATATACATCGCCCTTGAAACTTACATCACTTCCACGAGCAACACCATAAGTCGCAAGTGCTTGTAGCATTGCTTGGCTAAACTGCTCAATGTTTGTAACGCCAGTTCCTCTTACAGATGTATGCACAACTTCTGCACCTGCCTCTCCAGCAATAAATCTAGTTCCTTTATCAACCATTCCACCATCAGCATAAGGTTTCCAATTAACATTAGCATCCCAATTTCCAATTTGGACATTTCCACCAAATAATTTTGCAATCCTATCAATAGGTTTTAAAAGCAAATTGATTTGAGCAATCCAAAGATTTACTAAATTAATAAATGCATTTGCAATACCATTTATAATACTAGCAAATATATTGGCTATTGTATGCCATACATTAACAAAGAAATCACCAACTGACTTAATCGCTCTCTTAATCCATTCAACAATTTCTTCCCAATTTTCTGCTAGCCATTTAGATGTATCTGCCATCCATTGATATACAATTTTGATTTTGTTAAATATCCATGAAATAGCATTTGACCAAAAGTCAATCACGCCAGTGTCCTCTAAGAAAGACCATATATTAGACCAATATTCCCATATGCTAACAGCAATGTCTTTTATGTTTTGCATAAATCCTATAAACTTAGAAACTTTTTGCTGTTCTTCATTACCTATACCAACCCTATTATATTCTTGCTTGTCTTGAGTCTTGTTTAAAGATTCAAACTTGTCGAAACTTAGTAACTGCTTATTGGTTTCTTTTAGGCTTTCAGCATAATCTTTGTTATTTTTAATTGCCTTATCATAATAGTCCTTGCCTTCCATAACAGCCAAAGCCATATTTAGATTGTCTACAAGAGAAACAGCCATATCTGACATTCTGGTTATTAGTGGCTCTAAACTAGTTAAAAGGTTACCTAAAGTCACTCCAAGAGATGCTTTAATTTGATTTCCTGCATTTGTAATATTTGACATTGCCTTATTAGTAGCGGAATCATATTGAATAAAATATTGCAAACCTTCTTTTGCTGACTTAACAATAGCACTTAATCCAGCACGAATTGCTCTATACAAAGCGATTCTACCAATGCTACGAGTAAATTTACCGAAGAATGAAGATGACTTTTTACTCTCTTTATTGTTTTTCTTATCAACATCTAATCCTTTCTTCTTGGACTTGTTGATTTTCTTTATTTCTTTTACTTGTTGTTCAAGTTCTTTGGTTTGTTGTTTTGCCACCTCAACATCTTGAGTTTGAAGTAGATTAGCACCACCATTAGTCTTTGAAACCCCTTTGTTAGATGTAGTCTTAGTAAGTTCCTTTCCAATAGCTTTTAGAGCATTTGCATATCTTTCTATATTGGCAGTCTTCTTAACAACTTCGTTTAATGCCATTAAAGACTTGGTTAAGTTTGTAATTTGGGTAGTAGCACCCTTTTTAACATTAACCTTAATATCAATTACTAACTTATCGGTTGTATTACTATTATTTCCCTTAGGCATACACAAATACTCCTTAAATTATTTTTTCGCCAAAAGTCCTAAAGCCGAAAGCCTTGACCTTGCTTCTGCGATTAGTTTTTTCTTCTCTTCAGACTGCTCTTTCTTGATTGGCTTGTGGTTTTGAATTGGATTTTCAACATACTTTGGCATCTTTTCCCAATCAGTTTTCTTCATAGGCTGAGTAGTCCAAACTTGTGTACTTCCCAAAGCACTCTTAAAATAAGCACCCAAAGTCCAAGCCAACTGCAAGTCATACTCTTGCTTTTTGTTAAAGGCATTTTGGTAGTTGTAAATTAGCGATGGGTCGCCAAACCAGTACTCATCACTCGACATACCAACAAGGAGTGCATAGTCGAACAAATCACCCTTGATATAGTCAACTAAATCAAAATCATCTGCTCGACCCCCCTCTTCTTCGAGTTCGCCCTCTTCTACTTCATTGAGAACTTGATTTTTGGCTCTGCAAGTTCTCTTTGGGTAAAACCCTGCATTAGAAATTCCAATATCGCACTATTGAATACTCCGTCAGCACCATTTTCTTTTGCATAGTTAATTATCTCAACTGCATTTGAATTGTCGTTTGCACTTTTAAGCATTAAAGGTAATGCGTATGCAATCAACTCGCCCAATTTGTTATCCATATCGAACAACTTACTTAATTGTTTCTTTTTAAGGGCTTCAATGAAGAACTCTTCCTCATTGGCATTTTGATTGCCCTTTTGTGTTATTAGGTATTCCATTAAATCAGGAAACTGCTCAAATGTCTTAATTGCAATATCCCTATTTGTTGCTACTCTGAACTCCATTTCGCCTAGTGTAACTTGTTTTTCTAATACTTTCATTTTATTCTCCTTGTACCATCGTTGTGGTTTCTTTTATCGCTATCGTTGTAGCATTTTATTCTGTAAATTCAGTGAATATTACAGTTTGTCCATTAGAGTTTAACTCTAAATCTTGAACTTGAGCATCTTGCCCATCTTTTCTAGCAAGTACGGTATAGTTTCCAGCAGGTAATTGAATAGTAGTTGTTGCACTAGTAGTCTTAACACTTCTAACTATTCCGTTTGTGCCAATAACATTAATGTTTACTCCGTTTACTACATATCCATTAACTGTGAATGTATAAGCAGTATCTTCAGCATAAACAGGTGCTTCATGCCAACCAGCATCACCAGTAACTGAAAAACGAACCATTAGTTCGTAAGCATTACTTCCAGCCTCGCCTTCAGGTAAACCGAAAGGTTGTGGTTTTACTGGAATATAGTATGCACGATTAATGCCTTGTACATGAACACAAATCCATAGACCTAAGCCTTGCTCATTCATCTCTGCATATTTAGCAACATATCCATCTTCACCTAAGAAAAGGTCAAAAGTATCTTGCGTCATATTTGAGCCAAACTCAAGAGTACCAAAATCAACCAAGCCATCTTCGTATGTGTGGTTGTTTGTTTGGCAAAGTGTTGTTGTTTCAACTTGGTCACGCTCGGCATTAAAGTCTGGATGACTTCTTGCATCACACCATTTACGATAACCACTAACAGGTCTTACACCTGCTTCGGTTTCCCAAGCCAACGAAACAACTGTTCCGATAGTTTTTGCTACCATAGTAATTCTCCTTATATAAAAAATTAAGAGGTTTGCCCAACCTCATAAGGGTATGCGACAATGAAATCAAATCGCAAAATTGTGGTGTAGACAGACCCCCCGTCATTCATTGGTAATGCTGGGGAAGTGCTGACTAAACGCCCTTGTTGTATATTTTTGTTCTTCAATGAATAAATATACTCATTGATATAATTTTCTATCTTTTCTCCCAATATAACCGAAGCATCTTGAGCATTGTACATTAAGCCACCAATCTTTAATTGACCAGTGTAAACACCAAATTGCATTGGCATACTATTTGCGTGTTTGTTGCAAAATGTTGTGAAGTCGGTTTGCTCGGAATTGTCCAAAGGTTGAATTTGCACTTCAGGTTCTGTTGCCTTTGGCTCGTGCTGTGCTTGATAACCATTATAAATCTTAGGTTTCTTAGATTCTGTTATGCTACTATCATTAGCAAAACAATTCTCAAGATATACTTTTAAATCTTCTCCAAAATGAAACATAACTATCTCTTACTCCCATATAATTTTCTAAGTTTTTGTGCAGTATTAAACATTTGAGCATACGCTTCGTGTCCCTCAAATTTCGTTTTACTCAACTGAGGTCTATGCCTATAAGCATAATAGTATGTCCATTTGTTTAAGTGTACACGAACATTTCGACCGTCAATTTTATAAGCCGAAGTGAAATCAATATCAAAGTTCAAGTCGCCTTGATAATTGGATTGTTCACCCTTAACACCAGTTCCGTATTCAAGGTAAAATAATCCTTTACCTTCAGCAGAAATCGAAACCTCTCCCTTATTGGCTCTCGTTTTCTTTAATATTACATTTCGTCCAGCATATTCTTCTTTAGCAAGTTCTAAACCTTTATCGGCAATCATATCAGCAAATAAATCGGGTGCATCTTTTGCAGTTGCTTTGATTTTCCCAAGAAAACTGGAAATATCATTTCTCTTTACAACAGCCATATCGCACCTACTCTATCTTTTGCAAGATAAATCTCACTGCAACATTTTGTGGACGGACTGAGTAAATTCTCGCATTGGCATCGTAACCCCAACCATCTTCTGGTTCTTCACCATCTTCTGGTATATTAGGTCTTGCACCATCGACATAGAATCTGTCGCCCTCTTTCAAGTGCATCCATTTGCAATAAGGTTGCCCAATAGCATTCCAAGTCTTGCTCGTCATTTCACCGAACTCTTCAACCATATCATAACCACTCGCTGGTTGTATGGTTAAGTGGTGCAATGCAAGTGCCAACTCTTGAGGTTTGCCGAAAACCTCTAATTTATCTCCGTCTTTAGAAATTCTTTCACAATACCAAACTTTATCACCATTTCTCATCTAGGCACACTCGCTTTTGGCATTATCTCTGCCCTAAGTTCTGGGTCAATGTAACTTCCACCATAATTTAGCGAAAGCCCATTTTCCTTGTAAGAAGTAAGGCTTATGCCACCTGCTCTGCCCAAGATGTCAACCATTCGTTTATAAATCCATTGAGCATTGAAGAAATCAAAGTCAATATTATCAACGCTTGGTCTATTGTTACCAGAAGGGTATCTAAGCATTACATAATCACTTAATGCCATTTTATAAGTTGTGTCAATCTCATCTTCAGTCAACCAACTATATGCTTTCTTTATGTTTTGCTTTACTAGCACTATTTGACTTTTGTCCATTCTTTACCCCCTTTGGTTTTTCTTCGCTTTCGGTTTTTGGTTCTTCAAGCACAGGCTTAGGGGTTTCAACAGCCTTTTTACTTAAATCAATTAGTTCTGAAACTGAAACTCGCTCTTTTATAAACTCTATTTCATTTTCATTTATGCAAAAGTCCATATCTGAATCGACTGCAAAGTGCATACCACTCAAAATGAACGGACTGTTTACTTTCCCCTTAACTCTATACTTTTTTGTCATTTTATACTCCTAAATTATGCAGTAATTTTTGAGATATATAGTGTTTGGTTGATGTTAGGAATAACAGATAGACCAAGACCTTCTGCAAGTGTCCACATTGCTTTAGGGTCGTTGTCAACATATTGGTCAACAGCAACGAAACCATATTTAGCATCAGTTTCAGCAAAATCTTCAGTTGGAGTAGAAGTCATAAATGTTGTACCAACTTCACCACGAGTTGTTAATGAAGTAACTGTCATTTCATCAAAGAAACGATATTGTTTGCTATCACTGTGTTTGAATTTGTATGTTCTGTCATCAACAATGAAGTCAATGTCAAAATTAGAAAGGATATAATCTTGAGCAAATTTACGAGTAGCATAAGCACCAGCCTTACCAGCAATTTCACCCATTTTTTCGTTAGCAACGATATAGCCCATAACTTTGCTAGAAACTATCATTCTTACGATTTTGTCGTTAGATGCAGTCTTAAGAGCAACAATATCAGCAAGAATATCGTGGCTTGGAGTTGACCAACCAGAGAAATCAATTTTGTTATTTGCAGAAAGTTTGTGGTCGATAGTTACATCTGCACCATTTTCTTTAATAACATTTTTGCCTGTAGAAAGCAATTCACACGCTCTTCTCTCGAAACCTACAAGAACTTTAGAAATTTGGTTAGCAATATCATTGTAGATAGCCATAACTGGAGCATTATTTTCAACAGTCATACCCAAATCTTTAATTTTCTTCTTAAGTTCTTCACCTTGATTGATTTTTTCTTTAATCAATACAAGTTCGTATCTGATTTCTTCATATTCTGCTCTATCACCGATTCTTGCTTCAGCGTCAAGTGCGTGTACAAGAGCAGATACTGGAATATCGTGTCCTTCTAAAAGTTCATAGATGGCAAGTTTCATATTCTCAGTTTTTACCATAGGCATTAATCTTAAACCTACGAAATTGTCAGTAACTCTTAAATAGTCAAAGTCGTTACTAATTTTTACTAATTCTTCTTTACTTAAAGTCTTTAGGTAATCCATTATTCAGTTACCTCCCCGTATTGTACTGTGTTTGCAGGATATGCGATTGCATAAAGTCCTTGAGATGCAAGTGAAGTTGCAACATCTGCAACAGATGCAGGTAGATTTGCATCAATATAACTACCTCTAATAACCATAGAAGCAACTCTTGCTCCATCAGTAATATCTACATCATTGAATAATAAACCTTTGCCTAGAGTAGCATCAGTAATCAATGTGCCAGATTTAACAATTTTTCTGCCATTTTCAGTAACAGCAGTTGCAGAAGTAGGAACTGTAACAGTGATTTTCTCTAAACCTACTTCACTACCTAACCATTTGTTATACATAGTTTGTATTCTCCTTAATTAAATTTTATTTCGCCCTTAGGCTTGTTTTCATTTTGTTTTGCTTGGAATTTTTGGAATCCAGATTTCTCTTCTCCTTTGGTAATTCCATCACCAACTAATGAAGAAGGTGTTGTCTCTTTTATCAACTCAGCCTTTGCAGACTTAACAGCATCAGCCACTCTTGCAGTAATAATTTCTGCGATTGCCTTTGGTGAAAAGTTTTCTGAAATGATTTTTGTGCATTCATCAGCAGTAAATCCATTAGACATAAAATCTTTTTCAAGTTTAAATTGTCTATTTTCAGCCTCTAATGTTGCCATTTTTGCTTCAAACTCTTTTTGTGCTTGAGCATTTTTCTCATCATCAGTCATCTTGTCTGCTAGTTGTTTTTTGTATCCAGCACTTTCTTTTGCGTAGTCGTCTTTAAGTTTTTTGTACTTTTCAACTTCTACTTGTAATTTTTTGTACTCACTCTCGTAATCAACACTTGGTGCTACTGGAGGAGTATCAGTTGTTGGTATCGTTGTACCTAAATTTTCGTTATCTGCCATAACATTTCTCCTTTGCTCTTTTACATATTTCTCTTATGGGTGATTTATCACCATCTTTTGCTCTTTTGAAAGGTTTTCTCTACCTTGCATTGGTTAAGCCGTTGCTCTCTATATATAATCACTCTTGCGAGGTATTACCATTGTTTGCACTAATTACTCGGTTGTCCATTTGGTCATTTACATCAACTTGACTTTCTTCAGCAGGAACAGAGTTCTCTGCTTGTACCTTTAAGTCATCAAGTCTTTGTTGCCAATCTTTCTCAACCGTCTTAATGTCGTTAAATAATTTGCTTGATTTTAGGATTTGTTCCAAAGGCATATTCATTGAATATAAATTCAACATACCTTGAGTCTTGTTCACATAGTTATCGCTTTGATTTACACGATAATTGATGTCTATCTGACTTGCGAATAGTTGGTCTAACGGACAGCCAGTAACTTGCTTACATATTAACAATATTAACTTTAATTGCTCATAATCATAGCCTTTAAGAGTAGTAATATCATTATTAATCATTATATATGCGTTGTTCCATCCACCACCAAGCAATCTCGCTTGTCCAGTATCGCCACCACTTGTAATCTGTCCACTTGCCAAAGGAACTCCAGCAATATCGTAACAGTTTGTAAGTATTTGGTCTATATATGAATTTAATCCATCAAACGGGATTTCCATTGTGATTGTGTCTAAGTCAGCAACTCCACCTTGCCTTGAATTGTTTGCGTCCGATATGATAATCGCACCTGCTTGTTTCATTGCCTTAACATCGTCACTCTCAATGTCCACATTCTTAAATACCAAGATTGCATTCGCACTATCAACTGTCATATCAGCAATAGCCGACCTAAATGTGTTAATTGAATTAAACAAACTTCTGTTCAATTCTACCAAACCCATTCTGTCATCATTGGTCGAGTACTCAATCATAGGTAAGTAGTTAAGAGCCTTTGCCCTAACACTAAACTTATTTTGGTCTTGCCAGTAAAAAGTAGTGTATGCACTATCGCTCTCGATTAGGAAAGACGCATATCGTGTTTCAATCAGCATTTGTTTGCCCATTTGTGGCTCTTCGTTATCATCACTAATGTCCACATCCACAATCGATACACAGAATAATGGCTCTTTCTCAAACGAACTCGAATAAACCACAAAGTTTGTCTTTGGGTCTAGCACCGAGAATACGAATGGTGCATTATATTGCACATCAAAACCCTCTTCTGCAGTCTTGAACCTAGTCTTTTTAGTGCCAGTAATGTCGTCCTTTCCGTCAGTTACTATTATATCGGTTCTCGGTTTAGTATGAGTTACACCTATACCAGTAACATATATCCACTTCTTTAACGACTTATCCTTTTGGAAGAAGTTGCAATCAGTAAAATATCTGTCCAAGTATATTAAATCGTCACTATCACTATCGGCTTTATGCGTATAGTCCCTTTCTTCGCCAGTAAGGAAACCGACCTTGAACTCCACTTGCCTATTTGCATGGTTTTCAACTATCTTATTATTATTATAAGCATCAGTCTTATATCTTCTTTCCTTATTTAATATATCTTGTTCGCCAAGAAAATATCTGTATAAAAAGTCTATCTTTTTCGCATTATCGCTATGTTCCTTTAGGATTGTTGGCAAATACTTCTTTATTATCGCCAAACCATAGTCGCCACCAACAAAATTGCTATCCACTTTCGGTATTTCAATTCGCTTTATGCCTTTAAACTTGAAATCTGGTATCGTAATCGCCATCTCTTCTCCTTCCTAAACTAAAAAAAGTGCAAAAATCGCCCATTTGAAGCACTTTGCACTTATCTATCGACACCACTTTGCGGTTGCCGTTAAAATTAATCTTCCACGAAGTATCTCAATCTTCGTTTGCACGAATGACAAGTTATCTCGTGTATCTCTTTGTCAGTCGCCTTTATCCTCTCCAAGTCCATTATAACAGGAGAATCCACAACCAAATCGTAGTTTTTTATTAAAATTTTGCCACATACGGGACAATATATCTTCTGAGCCATCAAAAATCCCCTGCTTTCTCAATTCTACTATTATTAAAATCATATTTTTTCACTTTTGTCAAATGATTTTAACCAATTTATAAGTTTTTGTGAATTTTTATACACTACATCTGTATAATTTTCGCTTTCGCTCGTGTCATTGGTTGCATTATTAACCTTTGACAGAATGTCGCAATACTATCTATGCTGTCATCGTGGTCATTCTTGTGGGTATAACTAAAGCCGAAAACATCGTTCATAAATTTACCCATTTGCGAAGAATATGTGTATAAGTGCATATTAGGAAACACGATTAGGTTTTTTATGCAATTTTCCATATTGTAAATCTTCTCTTCTTTCTTAATTGTTGCATAAACTTCGATAATCTCACAATAAGGAATGCCTTGCTCTGCTAACATCTTGTCCAACAATGCCTTTAAAGAAGTATCAATGTTTTTCTCTATAACTAATTTCGTGATATGATGCTGAATTATCTTTTCAACTATTCGTCCATACACCTTTTCCATTGGCTCATTTATATACAAGCAATCCTTCAGATAGAATTTTCCACCCACTTTTACAAATATCGGCATACTATTGTAGTCGTATCCAACTCTCGCAGTATCCAGAGATGCCCAACAAAAGTCACTTCTATCTTCCTCTGGTATAACATCGTATCCTTGTATATTCTCAATATAAAACGGAGAATTTTCTGGAGGCAAAGGCGACTGCTGTTCCATTGCCATAAAAGAACGAAAATCCCTCTCTTTTATCCTAATTGCTTCTTCATAAGGGAATTTTTGAGGGTATGTTGACCTATCTAACTCATCATCTATCTTCGGCACTTTTATAAACACACATTTATCATCAAGACTTAAATAACTGTACTTATTTATCGAACTTCTCTTCATTTTGCCTTTACTATAATACGCTATAAGTTGTGATGCTATGTCGAAAATCGAATATGCTGTACAGCCTAAGATAACATAAAAATCCTCAGTATTGTAGTTCCTCTTCCACCACGAGTTCCAAAAATTGTTAATATCGGTTTCGTGTTGCTTCATATTTCCAGCATCTTTCGACCTACAAATATCGTCCAAGAATAAGAAACGCACTCTTATACCATCTATCGGAGTGTCTTTAGAAATAACTTTTACATTTACTGGCTTACTGCTATCAGCAAGTGTCAATTCACCCTCTTTCGCTCTACAAGTAGAGAAGATGTTATCGCTCACAACTTCCATTCGATTGCCATTTTTATCTTCTACAACTTCCAAGTATTTCTCAAATTGTGGGAATATCTTTACAAATCTCGGATTCTTAATCAACTGTATGATAGATTTTATGTTGTTTATAACCAAAGAAGGATTGCCTAAAACGATAAGTACATCGTTGTCTGGCTCTATGCCTAAAAGCCAAGAAATCGCAAAAGCATTTGAATACGAATTATGAGAAACAATATTATTTGCAATAAAATTATGCGTTTCTTCGACTTCAATGTCTATCATATCAGTTTCTTCGTCTATAAATTCGATTGATTTTATCTGCTCCCAAATGAAATCTTTGTAAACTATATCATCTAAAGTATGCGTTTCTTCATTAAACTCTTCCACAAAACATCTCTTAAATGTCTTATTTCTTGCCCATTGCTTTCTAACAACTCTTCTAAATTCCACTTTATCTTCAAAAAGTTCTTTAGGATAACCAGTGTTATTTGAATATGGCTTATTATTTCTCACGAAATTGTGTTGATAAAAATTATTCAAAGCATCTTCTTTGTCATAGCAGTAGCAGTATTTGTAGACTTTCTCCATATACTCATTTGGAATATTTAGCACCCATGCCTCAAACATTTTGCCATCTAGTTTAATATTTTTGTGGGAAACATGAGAATATATACCACAAGTATCAAGCAACTCTCTAATATCTTCAATCATTCCCTTACTGGATAATGATATACCACACCCTTTTTCTTTCACAATATATCCATCGGTTGCAAACATAATGCCAATAAACTTGAATTTATTTTCAATACTCATGTCAAAGAATTGTTTTGGCAATCGCTTTTCTTTTGATAACTTGCCATCAAGCCCATACTTATACAACAAATTATTTACTATCTTTTCATTCTGATAAATTCTGCAAGTAATACAATCTGTGCCTACTTTATTGTGTAACTGACATTTCATTCCCAAATTCTTCAAAGCCTTTAAAAATGCTTTCATTATTTTCGTGTCGGGCATTTTTGTAAAGCCGTAAGCGACCGACTTGCAATGTCCATCAAAAAGCATACAAGAAATGAATAATAACTCATCTTCGGATATTTGATACTCGTTTTTAGGCTGTATTTCTTTGCATAATCTATACAAATAGTCTGATTGTTGTATGTTTTGTGCTTGTATATACCCTCTTTGAGTATAAAGCCTATGTTCTGGGCTTATTGTAATATTCGTACCACCACGAGTAGTGATTTTTATTTGTTTCTTCTTGCTATACCATTTATTCAAAACCCTTCTTTCGCAAACTTCATTATTTTTCATCGAATAAATAATATCTCCAATATTTATATCAGCAATCGTTTTTGTGCCATTAGGTGTAAGAACCTTTGTTGATGGCAACACACATTTGCCCGTACCAGTACTTTGTTGTTTACTAATAAACTTTAGGTCTTTATCCAACACCATTTTATTGAAGTAATAGAAGAAACCCTTGTTTACACCAGTGTATCCACCATCGCCATAAGGGTCAAGTGAATATTTCCACACTTTGTCTTTGTCCTTCTTGTCGTACTCCATAAAATTACAATATGCCTCTAAAGACCGAAAAGCAACCAATGCTTGATTATTCTCGTACAGCATCAGCCACTCCTGCAAGTACTGATAGCACATCTCGACCTTGTCTGTGTCCTTCCTCTTCTCGTACACCTCAATCGCCCTCTTGAACCTATCTATCTTCGCCTCACATATCGGCAAGTCCAACGCAAAAATGCCTTTAATGATGTCACGAATTTCTTTCTCAGCACTATCCGTTTTCTTCGGCACTAGCACCTCGTGTATCTGCGACCAACACATCTGGTATCGTTGTTTGCACAACTCCAAGATGTCCTTCTCTTTGTTGAAAAGTTCTTTATCTTTTCGGAACACCCTCAGCAACTCCCCACTCTTCGCTATCTGCTCCCTATAGTTCGCCATCGTCCATCTCCGTCAAAATATCGACAATCTCTTTATCAAAAGAACCAAAGACATCCCTCACTTCTGCATAATCTTTCTTGCACCCGTCCGTCATTTCCCTAAACGAATCTCTCTCAACACCAGAAAGTCCAATCATCCGACTCTCCAACCTTTCAAACAAATTCAAGCAAATGTTAAGTTTGCCATTAAGCATAACAATCATTTTGAATAAATTATCTCTATCTTTTTCTTCCATCTCGCCCCTCGCAATACTCCTTCAATATTCGCACCACCAACCAGTTCAAACTTCGCTCCTGCCCGTCTGCCACCGCCTGCAGTTTCCCCAATAACTCGTTCGGCACTACAAAACTCCTGTGCCTGTACCCTTTATTCTCGCCCATACTATTTATCACCCTTTTTCAAATTGTCCCTTAAAACCAATAAAGACCTCAATTTGTCCCTCTCATCCTCGCAACACCTATACATCCTAAAAGCATAAGCATAATAATTATATGTATTCGCCTGCCCCCTATAAAACTCAATCTGCCGTTTTGTGTCCTCAATCAAAATGTCCAAACTCTCCTCGCTAATGCTATAGTTCCCCTCGCCATCAACATCAACACAATCCTTTACAACAGACTCCAAAAAATCAAGCCTCCCCTCTATGTCAACACACCTCTCATCGCACTCCCTAAATTTGTTCCCAATGTAGCCCCACATCTCTTTCTTGAACCCCATATTCTCCTCCGCTCCTCTCTTTCTCCCCTCTCAGTTTATCACACATTGTGTGCTATGTCAATCGTTATTAGCAAAAAATTTTTTTGTAAAGCATGAAGTAGTAACTCCCCCCTGTGCCACTTTTTTATTTTATAGGGGATGGAGGCTTAGTCCACCACCAGACGCAAACGAGCCACGAAACAAAGCCAAAAAAGAACAAAGCCACATCGTTCACCTATTTTATAAACGACCATTTACGAAAAATCAGCACAACCACCACACCAAAAAAAGAAAACCAAACCAAAACCACCCCAAAAACATGGCGACACGCTAACAACCTTTATAAACTAGCGTTTTAATTATCTTTTTATTATATGTTATTACTAAGCGAATTTAATTAGATACAATGCGAATTATATTAAATTAATAACTAATCAAAGTATTAGAGAATTAGAGGCAAAGCAAATTATAATTGTTACAGGCTAGCCAAATAATAAGAACTAGGCACGAAAGCCAATAAAAGAATACAAATAATATTATATATACTATGCGAATTTATTTATATTTTATCACTTAACGGCAAATAATAGGCAAGTTTTAGAACATAGTTATATTTTTATAACCAGAAAACTAGGCAAAAATGCAAAAAATTAATAAAAAAGTGTAAAAACATTATAATTTTTAATTAAATGCATTGACTATTATATATTAATTTGATAAAATACAATTGTAGGAAATTAAACGGGAGGCGTTAAAAATGAAACTTTTACCACTACACAATAAATTAACAATTGAAAGAGAAACCGCAAAAGCGGTGGCAGTTGCTCCAAAAGAGTTGACAGACAAACAATTAAAAGACATTGAGTTCTTATTTTGGGCAACAAATACAAAGGTTAAAAAATCGCTTTTTTGGTTGCCAAAATCTCAAATATTAATTGAGGGCGGTCAAGTTGTTGCTGTTTCGTCATGGATTGAAAAACAAAATTTTATTTTTTTTGACTCTCCGTTATTCCTTGAAAGGGATTATCTAGAAGCCCAAAATCTAAAAAAGGAGGCAAATAGCATATGTGGAAATTAAAGTGCAAACCCGCCAACGATGAGGCAGTAGTAAAACACTTTGACACACTGCAAGAAGTAGCCGAGTATATCTCTATTTTTTGCGAATCGTCAAATCTTGCCGACATTATGGCAGTACAAAAAGAATTCAATGTGCGTTTTTATATTAGCAGAATAAACAAAGCGAATTAAAAGCACAACGGCGGAGCAATCCGCCACCCCTTGCGGGGTTATAATAAATATAAAATAATAGAGGTATAAAATATGAATCAACAAGAAGAAAATTCAACTTTTGTTACTATAGATATTAAGTTATTTGAAGAACTTGAAAGAGTTTTAACAACGCAAAACGAATATTCAAAAATAAACCCAGAAGACAAGGTGCAATCCGCATACGTTGAAGGGATTATATCCGCATTAGAGGCTTTGTCCTGTTATACTTACACATTTGACAAACAAACAAACAAAATTATAAAAATTATTATTAGATAATTAAAAAATGGAGATTTAAAAAATGAATATTGAATTATTAAAAGAATTAAGAGAAAAAAGAACGAACTACCGAGACATGATAAAATTCTGTTGTAATAGCATGGTTTTAAATAATAGTATATTGCACGAGTTATCAATGGCAGATTTCTATTTTGACTATTTTTGCGGAGTTGATAGAGAATACACCAACGCAAAAGGGGACTACATCAGCGAATCTGAGTTCTACGACCTAGACGAAGAAGACAGGGGGGACGAAATTTTTTGTGATGTATACCAATATTTTATTATTAGTTATGAAGACGCAGAAAGACTCGCAGAGTATACAAATGAACTAGTATATTATAACGAGTCTTTAGACCTTTATATTTTGGGCGTTACACACTGGGGGACATCTTGGGACTATGTTCCAAGTAATTGGAAAGAGTTGGACGAGTTCGAGGAGTAAAAATGGAGATATTATTCTTAATATTTTGGGGCTTGTTGTGTTTGGTGCGTGACTTCTTTTGTTGGATTGGTCGAGGATTTAAGCGACTAGGCACAGGCAGAACACACCGCCACCACATAAACCTAGACAATGACCTATTCAATACTACTGAATTATTAACATTTGATATTTTAGATGATGAGGAGTAAAAAAAATGACAAAAAACGAATTAAAAAATATAATTTTAGAAAAACTTGACAGGGATAAAGATGCTTTAATAAGAATCAGCAATAACCAATTGAAAGAAATTCAAGAAAAGGGACAAAACAAAAACCGCTTAGAAAAACTACACCATACCAACGGACAAATTTGTTATATTAATCAAATAACCACATACGTAGAATATTATATAAATAACGGGCAATAATTAGCCCGTTTTATCTTATAGGAGTTGACAAAATGAAAATATATACAGGCGAAAGCCTAGCCAAACAAATAGAATATTGGGGCGTTGGTTGTGAGTTTATCCGCCACATAATGACCCCACAAACAATAGTTTATAAATTTAATCTTAAAAATCCGCTAGACATTAAGGCGGTTAAAAAGTTGCAAGAGCCACTCGAACTATTAACAAAAAATAATATACAGATGACGGAAAATGACAACGAGAGTCATCTTCAATTGATTTTTAGACGCCCAGAGCGTGAATTCGTTGGCGTTGGAGAGTTTGCCAAAACTATGACAAAATGTAAGCCGTTTAGCGTTGCGTTAGGAGTCGACCAGAACGGAGAACACATCACAAAAACATTAGACGAATTGACACATTTACTAGTGGCAGGAACTACAGGCAGTGGCAAAAGCATATCAATAAACACAGCAATCATGTCGCTATGTTGCTACAACACCCCCGACAAATTGGGGTTGATTTTGATTGACCCTAAACGGGTTGAGTTTGCAAAGTTTGAAAACTTGCCACATTTAATAGTACCAGTAATACAAGAAATGACGCAGGCGTTCGAGGTATTGACGGAGTTAGTGCAAGAAATGGAGCGACGCTATTATATATTATCACAATTAAATAGAACTAAAAACGATGGAGAGTTTAAAAAAATAGTATTAGTAATAGACGAGTTGACCGACTTAGTCATGACAAATAAAGAAGTTAAAAGCCTATTAGTTAGAATCCTACAAAAAGGTCGAGCGTGTGGGATTCACTGCATAATCGGAACACAAAGCCCGCGTGCAACCATTTTGGACGGCGTGACACTTGCAAACTTGCCAAGCCGTTTGGCGTTGACTTGTGCGAGTGTGCGAGAATCTTGCCTAATATTGGGACACAAAGGGGCGGAGCAACTACAAGGCAAGGGGGACGCAATATTAAAGACACCCGAAAGCACAAACGAAACAAGACTGCAAAGCCCATATATCAGTACATCAGACATAAACAAATTAATTAAACCAAAGGAGAGCCGAAGAAAATGGAGAAAATAACAAAACATACAAAATTTATAAGATTTTTTAATAATTATTTTTATCAGTACAAAGTGACAAAAATCAAAAACAATTTGATTGAATATTGTTTTGATAAACCAAATTACAAAGACAGTGAAGCGTGTCTGACTCTTGACTACTTCAATAAACTTATAAAACTAAAACAAATAAAATTAATATAAGAATCAAGCGGGGTAAAATAGCCCGCTTTTTTATCGCACTACACAAAACACACAAAATAAGCCCGTAAAGACACGAAAACACAAAAGATAAGTATTTTATCAAGACAAGACAAAACAAGGCAAGAACGCCCCAAAATGAAAGCGAGAGAGCCAACGAACCGCCAAACACTCAAGCGTGAAACACAGGGGTGACCCACCCCGACCCCATATAGTTATATTTTTATAACTATTTTTTTGACCTCAAAAATTGCGACACCCACTTTTTTTAAAATTCCTTTCTAGGCTCTTTCTGAAGCCCTTTCTGGGAAGTCTTGAAAAAATTCCCAAACTTTTCTGAAAACATTTGCCAAAACTTCTCGGACAAATTGCACAAAAAAATTCCCAAACTTTTCTAAAATAAGTTCAGGAACTTTTCTAAAACATTTTCTAAAAAGATGGCAGGATATTTCTCGGAACTCTCCCAAACAAATTGCCAACTTTTTTCTCAAACTTTTTCCAACATTTTCTCTGGAAATTCTCAAAGGCATTTTTTCTGGGGGGAATTTGCTTACCCCCACCCCCCTTTTTTCTGCTTCGCAGTGCCAGTAAAGAATAAGTATTCCTCTGCTGTAGTATATATAATTAGCACTAGTAATATAAATAGTTGAGTAGGCGTTCAACTATAACTCCCCCTCGTACAACATCGGACTGCCGTCTGCGTTGAGCATAACAGTAAGTCCACCTATTGAATATCTGCCATCATTACTATCATAAAGCAAATACATAACCCTAGTTTCTTTGTCTACTAAAACTTTAAATGAATAATCATCCTCTCCTTCATTCTCTGTGTATTTTTGAACAAACACAAACCTATCATTATTTGTATTAACAAAATTATTATTCTTTGGTAAATTATCGCACCCACACAGCACCAGCATCGGCATCACCAACACCAGTAGCACACTAATTAGTTTCTTTTTCATTTATATCCTCCTTAGGTTGACATTCCACCCAAATATGAGCCTTACATTTATGCTTAAATAATTTATCTGCTACCTCTTTCGCTTCGTCTAAAGTTTCGTAGCATTTATTAAATAGATTTAATTCTGCTTCGGTTAGTTCAAAATCAATTCCATTTCCCATTAGAGAAATACCAAAAGACCATATTGATTTACTATTTTCATCAATATAATATAGAGTTGCATTTTCTTCGGCAAGTTTCTCAATCCTTTCCTTCTCTATCATTCTTCCACCACCCTCATTTCGATTTTTACTGGTCTGTAACCTTCCAAACTATACACATCAATCGTTTCTTGTGCCTCACTCTCGCAAGTTTCCTTATAGGCATAAACCAATCTATCATCAGTAATGTTTCTTAATCTATTCCTATCCCTTCTTGTAGTCACATAAAATCTGCCATCATCTCTTCGGATTACCCACGCATATTCAACTTCACTCATTCTTCTACCTCCTCTACAAAACCAACTTCAACCAAGTCTTGTATGCTATCATTTAATAATTTACAATCACAACTACAAGTACCAAACCCTTCTTTAATATTTTTCAACCATACATTTCTTTCATCATAATATATTCTTATCTCTTCATAGTTGCTTATCTTTTTACTCATTGCCTTTGGATATATACATATTTTACTTTCAGAGTATCCAAATCTTTTAAGGTGTTCCAAGCCTATATCTTTCTTTAGTAGGAATATTTTGCTCATTCTTCCACCTCATCGACCATTCCTGCATCAATTATAGATTTCGCATACTGCTCAATCTGTTTGCCAGTAAGTGTGTAATGTTCTACACCTACTATCGTTCCACTAATTACTCTAGTATTCTTATCAACCATAATAAAGCAATGGTTATTTTTCTTAGTCCTAGTTTCATATACATAGTTGGGATAACTCTCGTTCTCTTCAAAGCCGTACTTCTCGAGTCCCCTCAAATCTATCTCGTCCTTTACTCGCAGTGCTTTCATTCGCCTTCCTCCACTTTCTCCACTAGGTCGGCTTGGATTAGGTCATAGAACACACCTAACTTATCAATATCAATCTCACTTTCCGTAACACTTATATTTAGTACCCTATCCGATTCTTCAATATACAATTCAGCAAGCATACTATTATTATTCCTATAAAGTATTAAGTTCCAAAAAGCATACTGGTATCTCTTTCCATTGCAACACCCAGTAACAAATTGTCTATGAAACCCAAACCCCTCCAACTCCGACAACTCTTTGTCTTTCTTAATTCTCAGTTTCGCCATCACTAACCTCCTCAATATACCCTAACTTGGTTAGTTTAAATAGCATATCGTTTATTTCTCTTTCAAAATCCCAGTGGTTATATGTTCTAATATATCTATTATCAAGAATCTTTATCATTGGAGCAAAAGTCCAAGAACCATAAGAATCGTAACCATCACTTCTATCTTCTTCTACCCAAATTCTCACCCATTTAGAAACCAATATACTTGCATCATCAGTTTTGTGCTTTCTAAATCCAAGTTTTTTTAATATATCTAAATCCACTTTATCTTTAATCTTTAGCATTTTCCCTCCTCTCGCACCTCTCTCGGCACAAAATTTATTTTTATATATTCTCTCTTTTATTTCTCTTGCTCTATTACCTAGCCCCTCTCTATTCTAGTAGTCTAGTAATATAATATAGTTTTCGTTTTCTATTTTAGTATGTAATATTACTTACTTTATTGGCATAAATTCTTCGTTCTTGTATATACTTTTTATCTTTATATTTATTTTATTATTTATTGTCGTTACTTTTTGTTACATCATTGTTACATTGTAACATTTTATGCCTTTCTCTGTATAATCTTACCCTTTCTGCACTCTCGCCTTCTTTACCAACTCTCTTAGGAACATCTGGCAAATATAGTGTTCCATTTTCAAGTATTTGTATCATACCTAGATTGGCAAATATGTGCATTGCACTTCTAACAATATCAATGTTTGTGTCGGTTATACTCGCCAACATTTCTTCATTATAGGGAACTAAATCACTAAATCTTAAATGCCCTTCACTATTTACACTTTCTAGCATCAATGCCAAATAGAAAATAATATAGTCCTTGCCATTCTTCATATTTTTAATAACCTTGATTTGACTACTATTAAGAAAGTCTTTTTCAAGTTTAAGCCAATACTTTTTCTTTTCTTTTGGTTCTTGTTTACCCTCTTCTAATTCCATTTTATTCTCCCTTTTTCCACTCTAAAAGTTTTTTCTCAATAGCACTATCATTTCTCTTTCGGTTGATAATCTCCGATAGTATCGGTCTTTGGATACCAAACTCAATGGCAAGTTTAGAAATATTATATTTGTGCTTTGCCATTTTCATTCTAATTCTAGTTTCTTGATTTTCTGTTAGCATATCTTTCTCCTTTTCTGAATTGTTATCTTAATTGTACACTATGTAATACAGATTGTCAAACATTTTCTGCAAATATTTTAATTTTTTCTCGCCCTATATTATAATATAATTTAATAAGAGAACGTAACTTTTACCATATATAAACTGGGGCAAATAAATTTTTGAAATATTTTTGAAAAACTTTTGAAATTTGTTTGACACGATTATTTTTGTGTGATAATATATGGATAATAACGGAGGCAGAGATGAAACTAAAACGATTGATTTCGCTAACATATAGAGATGCTAGAAGAATTAGAGAACGCCAAAAGGCAGGGACAATGACCGAGTTCTACGATGACGAGCAGTACTTGTGTTACAGCGAAAAAGAACTAAAGAACTACAAACCTAAAAAGAGGGGAAGACCTTCAAATACAAAAGGAGAATAAGAAATGGAAATAGAGCAATATTTGTTAGACAAGGGAATCAAGCCACATTATAGCGGTTTCAACCAACTTGTTTGTGCGATTAAACTTTGCCAAAAGGATGCAAAATATCTAAGTGGTTTTACCACAAGACTTTATCCAGACGTTGCAAAACATCTTGATACGACAGCAATTAGAGTTGAAAGGGGAATAAGGACTGCTATAACGCATTCAGGATTGTCACAAACTATATCTGAATTTGTGTGCAGGGCGGTAGTAGACATAAATATGCTAAACCACAAGAAAGGGGAAAAGTAGTATGACAATATCTTATTTTTTTAATAATGAAAACTTCGACTATGAAGTAGGCACTAAAGAATTTGTCGACAAAGTTTTAGAACTTTTTTCCGAAAACTATGGGATAGAAATTAATAGTGTGAAACTAATTTATAGAGACGACTGGTTGGACTTCGACAGACTTAAAAATGAATTTAAACAAGAGATTAAAGATTCATTTGAAGATGTCGCCTATAAGGTCTACTTGGACTGGAGGTGTGCATAATGAAATTTGAAGAGATTGTAAAAGTTTTAGATGTGCTAACTTGGGTCGAAGTAAATAGGACTGGAGATAGGACTATATTTAAAGGCAGACTAAAGGATATAAATCCCCAAGAGATGGCAAACTATAATGTTTATAAAATAATTCCAGCATCAACTAGCAGAGAAACGTATTTAGAGATTGATGTTTTATAGGAGAATGAATATGTGGTATATAGATGTAGATGAAAAATTAGAAGAGCTTCAATTAAAGATTAACAAAATTGAAGATAAAGACCCAAACTATAGGGAAAATAAAAAATGGATTTTGTATAGGCATCAGCAAGACCTATTGTACGAATTTAAAAGACAGGAGATGGAAGATGGAAGAGGTATTTAAAAGAACTATGTTCTTAGAGATGAACAATTACCCTAAGGACTATAAAGAGTGCTTGATTCAAGCCATTCGAGAACTTATACCAGATTATTACCTAAAAGATATATTTACAATTTTCGGAATAACTTATAATGAGTACATAGAAGATATGGCGAATTCTTACATAAGATACAAAAGCCAAAAAGTGGGTGATTTGTGTCAAAGATAAGAAGGGTTTTAAAGGTATTAAATGTAATTATAGTAGTTCTTGTGATTGTTGGCATATATCCATTAATAGTAGGAATTTCATCAAGTAGAGACCTTAGTGTACCAGTAATTATTACAACACAAGACCAATGTTTAAAGGCATATAACATATTAAATGAAGAGTATGAAGACTTAACGCAAAGCGAAGACGAGTTGCGAGACTTAATTGCAAGTGACTTTGAATTGAGATTGTATTTCTATGAAAAGATACCCCTTGAAGATTGTGCAGGTAAAGTTAATATGATAACTAGACGAATATTTGTTGATGCTGATATTAACAATCATGAATTTGCTAAAGTGTTTGCTCACGAAGTAATACACCTAAAGATGCTGACTAGTGACGAGCGTTGGGTATGTTTTGAAACCTTCAAATATCTATACCGACACGAAGAGTTGCATAGTGCTGGCGTTTGGTATGGTCAACTCCAGTTGCAAGGGTGCTGGGATGGGGAATATGATATAAGAGATTTAATAGTAGATTATTTGACAAACAAGTGAAAATTTGATATTTTAAAAGTAGGTAGACACTCATAGTAGATTACAGAACCTAAATGTGCCAACAGCAGAGTGTTGGGCTTTCGAGATTTGCTTGACCGAAAATCTCTATGACTGCTAGGAAAGACTAGCATTTATGGGATAGTATTTCTTAGGGGTTGAAATAGATTACAACTGACGAGTTGTTTGAGTGCAATTCTCAACTTCCCGATATGGACTAAGATATTAGAGGTAATGTTCTCCAACATTAGTGGGTGCAAATCCCACCTATCCCACAATTATGGCACAATACCCAAGTGGCTTAAGGGGTTGCTCTGCAAAAGCAATATTCGTAAGTTCAAATCTTACTTGTGCCTCCATTGTCCGAGTGAGTACGGCTCAAGAATATACCCACAGATTAAGCCACTAACGGAATAGGTTGCGTAGGTCATAGACCGTAAGTATCGAAGCAATACCTGCCTTGTGTGTGAGAGTGAAAGCCCTCTCGTGCAACCGAAGTAACTGCAAAAAACCAAAAGTAAAATACATAATCAACATTAATATAGAGTTATATGTTTTTCCATTTTTCATTCAAAAAGTCAAAAGACTACTTACGAAATTTTTTAGTTTTTTATTCAAATCTCAAAAAATAGTTGTAACACAGGTTTTTGGTCATCCTTGCAGTTATATTTTTTTAAATTAGTTGTTTAGTTTTTGTTGTGTTTTTATTTAGTTTGTGTTATAATATAGTCAAGGAGGTGGTAGATTGGACACGAAGAGAATAAGATTAATGACTGGAGCAACACAGAAAGAGTTCGCAAAAGAGATTGGAGTGTCGGAGCAGAGTATAGTGCTTTGGGAAACTAAGAAAAGGAATCCAAGACCTAGCAGTATAAAAAGAATTATAATATATTGTAAGCAACATAAAATAGAATATATGGAAGGACTGTGAATATGGATAGGCACAAAAAAGACATCTTAAAACTCAAGGAAATGCGAGAGTCACTAAAAACCCAAACAAGAGATGCCGATAAAGAGAAGATTAGGTATTTATATTTTGATCGTGTGCTTTCGTATGAAAATATTGAAAAGGCATTCAATGGGAAATATACTTATCAAGAACTTAAATCAATAATAAAAGAATTTTATAAAAAGTATTAGGAGAGAATTATGGATTATAACGAACAAATTGAATTAGCAGAGGAAATGATTAGAAATTTACAGGACTACATTTTATTGATGAAATTAGAACCAAAACTTAAGGTCGAAAGAATTAACGACAAGATAGACAATGTAGTCGACTTCATTAAAATTAATGTGAGGAACTTAAAATAATACGGAGGAACTATAATGAGCGATATTTTAGATAGCCAAGAAGTTCTTAATGTTAAGTGGTTTAATGATGTGGGTATCGTCACCATCTTTAACGGCAGAGAAGTAAGAACTTATATTAAAAAGGTCGAGGGCAAAAACGAGCAAAACGACATCAGAGATATTATCTCTTGGGGTTCTCGCATATACCCAGAAACCTTGAAAGAAATATTGGCATTTTATGAAGAAGGAGAGAAGTAATGGCAAAACTCATATTCTATGATGATGTGCATAGATACGAAGTTGATGGCGAAGAAATGCCAAGTGTGAGCCAAATATCACGATTTGCAAGTAGAGAAGTTTATGGTGAAATAAGTCAATACAAACTTGACAATGCTTGTGAGAGAGGTTCGGCAGTTCATAAGGCAACCGAAATACTTGACAAGTATAAAGAGTGCGAGGTAACCGAAGATATTGAAACCTATTTGAGAGCATACGTGCAATTCAAAAAAGATTTCGGAGTTGGCGATTATGTAGCAATCGAAAAGCCGTTAGCAAGTGAAAATCTAAAGTTCGCTGGAACTATAGACCGAATACTGCTAATCACAAAAGAGTTTGCCGATAAGGTGTTAGAAGTCTGCAAAGTAGACCTTTCTAAACAAGTTGGCAAATTGGCAATAATAGATTTGAAATCAAGTTCGGTAGTGCAAAAGGTACTTGCAAAAATTCAACTTAATGGATACCAAAAGTTAGTAGAAGAAAATAAGATTGGCGAGGTTGGTGCATTATTTATATTACACCTAGAAAAAAATAATAAGTATAAACTAATGCCATTCGATATTAACGATACTCTATTTATGAGTTGTCTAAACTTACACAACGAATTTAGACCAAAAAGAAAAAAGAAAGATAAGGGAGAAGAATAATGTCAGAAGAAATTAGAGAAGAAATAGTGGACGAAAATGCAGTTGCAAAAGTTGGCGAAGAAACTGGTCTTGCAAATGTCCCAACAAACACTACTGGACAAGTTGCAACAATGTGGAATGACAGCGATATTCTAGCAAAAGTATGGAAGTCTGCTGGTTTCTTGGCAAAAACAGACCTAGTGCCTGACACCTACCATAATAAGCCAGAGAACTGCTTGATTGCACTTGACCTTGCAAATAGAAGTGGTATGTCGCCATTAACCGTAATGCAAAACCTTTATGTTGTTAAAGGCAAACCTGCTTGGAGTGGTCAGTTCTGCATTGCCTTGATAAATGCAAGTAGAAGATTTGCAAAACCATTAAAACCAGTATTTGTAGGCGAAAAGGGAACATTGAATTATGGTTGCTATATGACTACCATAAACCACTTAGGCGAAACCATTGACGGAACAACCGTAACAATGCAGATGGCAAAAGACGAGGGTTGGATTGACAAGTCTGGCTCAAAGTGGAAAACTATGCCAGACCAAATGCTAATGTATCGTGCTGGTGCATTCTTTGGAAGAGTTCACTGCCCTGATGTCCTTTATGGTATTCAGACAGTAGAAGAAGTCAAAGATGTGGACGGATACGAGGAAGAAGAAAAACAAAAAGTAAAAATAGTAATTGATTAAGGAGAAATAATAATGGGCTACAAGAATAATTGTTTTTGCACCTGTTGGTTAAACAAGGCGACAAACAAAGTAATAAACAAATATGAGAAATATGCAGAGGTGCAACTAAGCACGAGCAAGAAGGTTGACGGACAATACAAGAACGACTGGAGCGACAAGGTGCGTTTCGTGGGCAAAGCCTTCGAGAAAATCAAGGACATAGAACTTGCCGAGAAAGACAAAATCAAACTGCTTGAGGTCGAGGTAACCAACAAGTACGACAAGGAAAGAAAACTTACCTACACCAACTATGTGTGCTGGGACTTCGAGTGCATCGACACACCAAAGCAGTCTGCACCACAACAGCCTGAGGTCGTGGGAGATTTGCAACCATTAGACGATATCTTCCCAGACGATTCTCTCCCATTTTAGTAAAGGAGAACAATTATGACAATTTCAGAGATGAACAAAGCATTAAAAGAAATGAAAGAGATTTGCACCTTTAAGGATAGCGAATCTACAATTAGCGTTCAGTCTAGGGCATTTGACCCATACGATATGAAAGAGCATATCAAAGTTGAAACAATAATAAATGGTATTCATATATATTTGACCAAAGAAATCAATAAGGATGAATAAATGGCGAAGAAACCACTAACACCACAACAAAGGTTTTCAATACTTCAAGACAAAAAGAAAATCATTAAGAAGATATGCGACAACGAGATTAACTCAAAAAGTGGTATTTACCTTTTCTATCGTATAAACGAAAAGAGTGAGAAATGCTTTTATGTGGGACAGGCAAAAGACCTTTTAACGAGGTGTGGTCAACACCTTATGGGCAGAGAGCAACACATTGACAAAAGCCTATATGTTCACAAGTTTTATAGTGCTGAAAATCCAACTGGTTGGAGATTGCGAGTAATAAAGACTTGCGATAGGTCTCAACTAGACCTTGCAGAACGAACATATATTCAGTATTACTTGGACAAAAATTATAAAAGTTATAATGTGGCTGGTGGAGGACAATTTGATAAAGCCCAAGATGTAGGTGAACGATTTGAGGTCAAGTTGAAAACATACAAACATGGCAAGGCTTTTGCCTACGAAAAGGCACGACTTTATGTGAAAAATATGTTCGACAAATACTTGGACTATACGATAAAAGGTAAGCCCACCAAAATCAAAGAGCGAAAGTTCGCAGAGTTTGGGGAGTTCCTTGCCGATGCCGATAAAGAGAACAGCGACAGCAATTAGTCGCTTTTTCTTGAAATATAAAAATGAAAAAATATGAAAAAAGTAGTAAATTTTGTTTGCATATATGAAAATAATCTGCTATAATAAAAGCGATAAAGGAAGAAAAGTAGATTGCAACTACCGAAATTTGCACTACTCTCGCAAGTTTCTTATTCCTTTATTACCATTTTATAGGAGAGTAAATAATGTACACAAAAAACGAAAAGGTTTATGTGGGACAAGACAATAAGAATACTTTTACTAAATCAGATGATGAAGTAAGAAGAAACAAGGAGTTGTCCATAGTTTCACGAATAATACAAATTGAATTAAAGTCAAACGACCCATTAACTTGGAATTACAGCCAAGAAAACATTGCTGAAGCATTAGGAATTTGTAAGAGTACAGTGAACACTGCATTAAAGGAATTAAAACAAAAGGGATATTTATATGTGGGAGAACAGCATAGAACACAAAAGGGAACTTTCTCTAAGTGCAAATACTTCATAACGGATATTCCATTTGAATTTATAGATGAGAATGGTGATAAGTTTTATAGTGATGACAATGAACTATTTTCACCGTAGTCTAAAATTTACACTCGGTCAACCGATACTAAAAATTAGACCACCGAAAATTATACTCGGCAATACTATACACTATATATTATATTATTATACTAGATTTTATTGCCATTAAGAGAGTAATTATTTTATTATATACTAGTTAATTAGTTAAAAGGAGAAACTATGGAAAAGTATTATACAGTGAAAGAACTAGCCCAATACTTATCAGTAACAGAGAGAACAATAATGAATATGATTAAATGCGAGAGAATAAAAGGGGTTAAGGTCGCTGGTAAGTGGAGATTTCTTGAAAGTGAAGTTGAGAAAGTTATGAAAGGGGAGTAACACCTCACTACAAGGTGAATTTTCCACCTTGATGACACGAAACAAGCATAAATAGGTAAATACTCTATTTTGAGAGTTTTGAGCCTTTACAACCCCTTAAAATGAGTTTTGGGGATTACTTACTATATTATATAATATTAGGAGCAGAGAATATAATGGGAGAAAGAGATTATATTAAGTGCGAAAAGCCAGTAACTGAAAATCAGAAAGAACTAGCGAACAAGATATATACCTACTTGTACCGAGAGCATCGCTACTGCACGAAGCAAGAGATATGCGAACACTTGGGGTGGGAGTACAACTCTAGCAA
>JAZLDP010000088.1:0-2791 GCA_045614835.1 Clostridia bacterium
ATGCGAACGCCCTTGAGTGCATACTCAAGTACAAAGCGACTGGTTGCGAGTTCTTATGCGAAGCATAACCAATTCACTAGAATTGCTAATCTCGTCTACAAGCAACAAAAAAAAACACCCGAAGGTGTTTGAAATGGAGCGGAAGCGAGTTCGGTGCCGAGCATAGTTCAAACTATGCGAACGCCCTTGAGTGCATACTCAAGTACAAAGCGACAAGTCGCGAGTTCTTATGCGTAGCATAACCAATTCACTAGAATTACTAATCTCGTCTCCAAGCAACAAAAAAAACACCCGAAGGTGTTTAAAATGGAGCGGAAGACGAGATTCGAACTCGCGACATTCGCCTTGGCAAGGCGACGCTCTACCACTGAGCCACTCCCGCATATTAGGTAGTTTGGCAAGTCAACGCTCAACCGCGCTTACTGCCGCCACTCCCGCATATTATGTTGTCATAAGACAACCGAGTTATAAGAACTATTGCTAAATTACTTTAACAATAAAATGGTGGGAGTTATAGGGCTCGAACCTATGACCTCCTGCTTGTAAGGCAGATGCTCTCCCAGCTGAGCTAAACTCCCACAATTCTTAGCAGTCATCTATTGACTACTTTACTAATATACCAAACTTTCATAAATAATGCAACACTTTTTTGCAACTTTTTTAAAAAAAATTAAAAAATTTATAAATATTTCGATAAAAGAAAAAACCTTAAAAGTTTTAATAGCTTGATAAAGTCTACTAATTATGAATGTAATATAAACATTACCTCTATATATAGGCAATTTTTTGATAACAATCAAAACCACACATAAAGCCACTAAAACATTTAAGGTCTTAACAAAATTGTGAAACTATGCTAATTAGTTACAATTCTTAGTTCTAGAAGTTTTTTTACTTGTTGTTCTAGAACTAGTCTTTGCATTATCCGAACTAGCTTCAGTTCTGGTATTAGATGTTCTTTTTGTACCAGCTCTTTTAGTAGTATCGCATTTTCTACAAGCCATATTTTCACCTCCTATATCCAAAGCAACTAATTAATTTGCTTTGTACTATATCTTGGCTTTTAATAATACAAAATATTACATATTTCACTATCCAAATTATGTAAAAAAAGTCTTAGCATTTCTACTAAGACTTTATATTTTTTAATCGTTATCCCTAAAAGATAAAGCATAAATAGTTGTAATTAAATAATATAATACAAACCAAATAATAAACGCAATCAAATAAATCCAATTTGTTTGCCAAATAATTTCATTAAGAACAGCCATCACTAAGAAAACAATTGAGATAAACATCATAATTCTACCAGCAAATCTATGAACTTTAGTCCAAGCTGTTGGGTTATTCTTAACTGCTTTGAAACCAAATAATGAGAATTCGTTCATATCTTTAGATAACTTTGCATAACCATCTGCTAACATAAATAGAGCAATTGGGAACAAAATTACTACGGTCAATGGCCAATGAACAATTTTACCAATAACTAAGTTCTCATATTGAATAAACATAATTACCCACATTAAAAATGTTGTAAAAGATATAGCTACCCAAGAAGTAACATATCTATACTTATGAGGTACATTAGGTCTGTAGATATCAACCATAAAGATAACAAAGGCAGTAATAATTTGAGCAATAGGTATCATCAAATTGTACCATCTATTGATAAATTGATTTGCATAAAAGTTAGATAAGAAGCCAAAAACTACATTTTCTGGCAACTGATTAATAAACACTATTCCTGCAATCAAGTTAATTATTGTAAACAAAAAAATATTTCTTGATGTTCGCATAAATTTCTTCTCCCCAAAAAATTGTGTCGAGTATTTCTATTGTAATCCAAAAATTGTAAAATGTCAATACCTAATATTTATATATATGACCTATCTAATAAATTATTATTTATTAATCATAACAATATTTATAAACATTCTAAATAGTAAAAGAAAAAACTAATATTCTTGGTAGTTTTCAAGAATATTAGTTTAATTTCACAAGACTTAAATTATTCAACTGAGATAATATAGTAGTATACTGGTTGTTCTCCACTAATCATATTAATGTCGCAATCTGGGAATCTTTGCTCAAGTTCTTCAGCAAGAGCATTAGCATCATCTTCAGCAACATCTTTACCATAGAACAATGTAACATTTAAGCTATCTGGAGTAACAAGTTTGTCAATAAGTTGAATTGTAGTATCTTTAACAAGAGTACCTTTAGCAATAATACCTTTGTTATCAAGACCGATAATATCGCCTACTTGTAGGTCAAATCCGTTAACATGAGTAGTTCTAACAGCATAAGTTACTGAACCACTAGTTACAGATTCTTTGGCATTAGTCATATTCTCTAAGTTCTCTTCAACAGTACCATCTGGATTGAATGCAAGTACTGAAGCAACTCCCTCTGGAACTGACTTAGTAGGAATAACATGTAAAATCTTCTTAGTTAAAGTCTTTGCTTGTTCTGCAGCAAGAATAATATTCTTATTATTTGGTAGTACAAAAACATTTTTAGCAGGTATTCTATCAACTGCCTTTGCGATATCTTCTGCAGATGGGTTCATAGTTTGTCCACCTTCAATCATATCATCAACAAGCAAGTCAGAGAATACATTAGCAATACCTTGACCAGGAGCGACAGCAACAATACCAATTTCTTTTAGATTTTGTTCCCTTGCAGTTTGAGCTCTCTTCAATTCTCTATTTTGCTCAACCATATTCTCAATCTTAATATTGATAATTTCACCAAGTTCTAGAGCTGAACCAAGTGCAAGGTTAGGCTCGTT
>JAZLDP010000089.1:0-5358 GCA_045614835.1 Clostridia bacterium
AAAGAATTATGTAAGTATGAGCGTAATGTTGGTACAAAAAAAGAAGAGGCGACTATTGCTGCTATCAAAGAAGAGATTGCTGATGTTCTAAATATGGTAGAGCAATTAGAGTATTGTTTCGGCGAAAAAGATATTGAGGCAATTAGAGATAGCAAAATTGAAAGAAGCAAAAAACTTTATTTGTAAATAGTTTTGATTTACAATTTAATTTACAATGAATTTAATTTTTAAAGTTATAAAAGATTGCGATATTAAGCAGTTTTTATAACTTTTTTTAAAAAATAATTTGTTACATAAGAATATAATATGTTATAATCTACTATATAATATATAAAATATAGGTGGTGTTTTATGAAAATGGCGAAAAAAATTACCACAATTGGTACAATTGTGGCTACTGCAATTACAGGACTTATGCTTGTTTTCTTGTTATTTGATGTTGATTTGTTTGGTGATGTAACTATAGATGTGTTATTAACTATGGCAACATTGGGTATTGGAGGTTTCTTTGCAATTAATAGTATGAATATGATTGCAAAAAATAAAATTATTGGTTGGGTGTCTCTTGGTTTAATTTGTGCATCTGTATTCTTAATTGTTTTGGCATTTTGGATTTCTTTTGAAAATAATACTTATCTTAGTTTGACATTGTCTCTTGGTCTTGTTTCAATTTTGTTTAATATTATTGTTTCTTCAGGCTTATCTCTTGGTAGAAATAAGATGGTGTGGCAAATTATAGTTTATGTTATTGTTGCTATTACAGATATTTTAGCAACTTTAGCAATATTTCAAGTCGTTAAATTAGTTGATATCGAAGAATTCTTTTGGATGTTGGTTGTATTAAGTTTAGTTGGTGTAATTATTCTAAAGGTATTTTCTAAGAAAGTTATCTCTGATTTGGTTGAAGAAAGTAAAGATATGGTTAAGATATCTAAAGTCGAATATGAAGTGCTTGTTGAAAAAGCTAAAAAATATGATGAATTAATTGCTTCTAAAGAAAAGGCTCAAAAATAATAAAATAAAACAACTCATTATTGCTATGGTGAAATGAGTTGTTTTTTATTGGCTTTACAATTATATAAATACAATATTATGAATAAATATACATTTGTGTAATTTTGATTTATAGTATAGATAGGATTATTCCTGTGCTACATATGACAAAGTATTTTTCTAGGATAAGTGATTTCTGAATATAGTAGATTATAACTCAAAAAAAATCCCCAAATAAATGGGGATTTTATTATTCTTCGATATTAACTTGTGCAATTTCTAAAATTTGAGAAATTGTTTGTTCTAAATCAACATTTTCAATAACATAATCATAGAAGTATGCATCTTTGATACAGTTGTCATAGTCATTAAGTCTAGCAGTCATACTCTCAAGTGGTTCGTCACGACTAAGAAGTCTATTTTTGATTGTTTCTTTGTCGCAAGTTAAAAATATACCTGTTACGATATCTGGATAAATCTCTTTTAGTGCTTTAAATCCATATTTATCGCAATCTCTTAGTGCTATTTTTCCGCTTCCAAGAACTTCATCAAAACTACTTTTTCTCATACCACGATATGTACCGTGTCTGATAGTGTGTTCGAAGATTTCGCCACTTTTTCTTAATTCTAGGAATTCCTCTTCGCTAAGGAATAGGTAAGGATTGCCTTGTGTTTCGTTAGGTCTCATTGGTCTAGTTGATGCGTTAACTGGTTTACCGAATTTATCTGGGTATCTAGTGATTAGTGTATCAATTATTGTGTCTTTGCCAACTCCGCTTGGTCCCTCGATTATAAGTATTTTCTTGTTGTTCATAATGTATAAATATCCTTAATTTTAGTAGTGTTATATTTTTGGTTCAAAACCCTTGAAGATTATATTGTCACAATGTTCTGCAGTAGAGATGTACTGTTGTTGTGTTGTAATTGTGTATGCTATTGTTCCTACAGGTTTATGTTTTTCTACGGCAATTGATGGTAGTAGGTTATACGAATAAGCTATAAAATCTGCTTGGGTAATTTTGTGATATTTCAATTTCTTAAGTTTCTTGGTCTTGAAAGAGCCATACATTTTTTCGGTGAAGTCTCCGCTCTTTAGAATTCTTGTAACATAAGGGTAGTGGTTATAGAAGAATTCTAAGGTGTATGGATTAATACTCATAACTGCAACATTATTGTAACAGTCGAAGTCTGCAATATATTTGCTTAGCATAGTTGTAACTTTGGTTTCAAATTTGTCAACCATACCATCGTTAAGTATTTCAACAATGATAGGTGTTCTATTAGCAATATGGTTAAGAGCTTCTTCCAAAGTAGGGATTGTTTCTCCATTTTCGTTAAGGCTGATTTCTTTAACTTGAGATAAAGTCATTGTTTTTAGATAGCCACTAGCAGTTGGAACTACTTTTGAAATGTTCTTATGTGAGAAACATACAATGTTTCCATCGTCAAGCATTTGAACAGGAATTGTAATTGCATATTTATTTTTGATTGCTTGGTCATAGGTGTCAAGTGTGTTAGGAGTAAGACCTTCTTTGAATACTCCATCACTTGCAATATTTTTGTCAACTATCCAGTAGTTTCCGCAAATTTCGAAATAATCATCTTGTAGTCTAAGTTTAGCTATAGACTTGTTTTCGATTAACCCATCAATAACATCTTTGTATTCAGGGAAGTTATACATTCTATTGTTGTTTTTCATAATATATATCCTAATTATCTAAGCCTTGTGCATAGATATTAAATTCTTAATTTATAGTGCGAGTTGTTCAGACTATTAGGGTAGAGATATTATAGTCTTCGGTAAACCAACATATCCTAATTGGTGGTAAAATATAGTCAACTAAAAAAGTGTGTAGTTCTATATCATACAAACTATTTACACTATTTTAACAAAAAAACTGAAAATTAAAAAGTAATTTAGGGCTATTTTTTAATTTTTTTTAAATTTAAGCGGTAGTTGACTATTTTTTTTAAATTTTATTGCTTTAATATTTAAATTCTTATATAATTATATGAATATATTAGGAGAATAATAATGTCAAGACAAGATAAAATTAGAAATTTTTGTATTGTTGCTCATATTGACCACGGCAAAAGTACATTGGCTGATAGATTACTAGAAGAAACTGGTACCGTTGCGAAAAGGGATTTAACTGAGCAGCTTCTAGATAGTATGGATATCGAGAAAGAAAGGGGTATTACTATTAAACTTACTCCTACAACAATGAAGTATAATCATAACGGCGAAGAGTATGAGCTAAATCTTATAGACACCCCAGGACATGTAGACTTTACTTATGAGGTGTCTAGGTCTTTGGCTGCTTGTGAGGGTGCTATTCTTATTGTAGATGCTACTCAAGGTGTAGAGGCTCAAACTCTTGCAAATGTATATCTTGCTCTTGAAAATGACTTGGAAATCTTGCCAGTTATTAATAAAATAGACTTGCCAAGTGCTGATATTGAAAAGACTAAGAAAGAGATTGAAGATGTAATTGGTATACCTTGTGATAATGTTCCTTGTGTTAGTGCTAAGTGTGGAACTAATATTGCAGATGTATTAGAGCAAGTAGTTCTATCTTTCCCAAATCCAAATGGTGAAGAAGAAAAACCGCTAAAAGCTTTGATTTTTGATAGTTATTATGATAATTTCAAAGGTGCTGTTTGTTTAGTTAGGATAGTTGATGGTAGTGTTAAAAAAGGTAGCAAGATTAAGTTCTGGACAACTGGAAATTCTTTTGATGTTACCGAAGTTGGTGTGTTTACTCCTAAGCCTACAGAGAAAGCTGAACTAAAGGCTGGTAATGTTGGTTATATTTGTGCAAGTATCAAAAATGTGGCTGAGACTAGAGTTGGTGATACAATTACACTTGCTGATAACCCTTGTGATATGGCGCTACCAGGATATAAGGAAGTTAAACCAGTGGTATTTAGTGGTATATTCTGTGTTGAGGGCGATAGATATAATGACCTAAAAGATGCTCTTGAAAAATTAAAATTAAATGATGCATCTTTGGAATATGTACCTGAAGTATCTCAAGCTCTTGGTTTTGGTTTTAGATGTGGATTTTTAGGTCTACTTCATATGGAAATTATCCAAGAAAGACTAGAGAGGGAGTTTGATTTAGATTTAATCACAACTGCTCCATCTGTTAGTTATAGAATTACCAAAACCAATGGTGAAGTGTTAGAAATTAGTAATCCTGCTGATATGCCTGATACTCAAAGTATTGCTAGAATGGAAGAGCCAATGGTTAAGGTAAATATGTTTACACCTCCAGAGTATGTAGGTGAACTTATGAAACTTTGCCAAGAGAAAAGAGGTATTCATTTAGATTTGCAGTATCTAGATGCTACTCGTTGTCAACTTATCTATAAAATGCCTTTAAATGAGATTATTTTTGATTTCTTTGACCAATTAAAGTCTAGGTCAAGAGGTTATGCAAGTTTGGATTATGAAATTATTGGCTATGAAGATAGTTCTCTTGTTAAATTAGATATGTTACTTAATGGTGAGCTTTGTGATGCTCTTAGTCTGATTGTTCATAAAGATAAGGCTTATCAAAGAGGCAGAGCAATCGCTGAGAAACTAAAAGATGTAATACCTAGACAATTGTTCGAAGTGCCAATTCAAGCAACAATTGGACATAAAGTAATTGCTAGAGAGACTATCAAAGCACTTAGAAAAGATGTACTTGCTAAGTGTTATGGTGGTGATATTACTAGAAAGAGAAAGTTACTTGAGAAGCAGAAAAGGGGTAAAAAGAGAATGAGGAAAGTTGGCTCAGTAGAAATTCCTAGTGAGGCATTTATCTCAATTCTTAAAATTGATTAATATGAAAAAAGTTGGACTTTATGTACATTTTCCTTTTTGTGCTTCTAAGTGTAAGTATTGTAATTTCAATTCCTACTCAGATAAAAATGAATTACAGCTTAAGTATTTTCAAGCACTTTTGAAAGAACTGGTTATGTACAAGGCTAAAGATATCGAAATTGATACAATATTTATTGGTGGTGGAACACCTAGTATTATGTTCAATGGTTGTATATCTACATTGTTATCTGAAGTTAGGAAAAACTTTAAGGTAGCAGAAGATGCAGAAATTACTATTGAGGCTAATCCTAATTCGATAGATAAAAATAAGACTATCGAATGGAAAGAGGCTGGAGTTAATCGTGTTAGCATTGGACTTCAGAGTATCAATTCTAATCTTCTTAAACTAATTGGTAGGCCTCATACTAAGCAAGATTATGTTAGAGCCTACGAAGATGTTGTATCTTCTGGAATTGCTAATATTAATCCCGATTGCTTAATTGGTCTTCCAAGACAAAAACAGTCAGATGTAAAGAAGATGCTAGGTTTTCTTC
>JAZLDP010000090.1:0-3023 GCA_045614835.1 Clostridia bacterium
CAGCGATTATTTCTTGTATAGCAATAGTATCGGGTTCAGTTATTATGATGCTTAGTTACTCAGTTAAACTAACCCTTATTGCTTTATGTGTTCTACCAATTAGTTTCTTGGTGGTATCATTAATGTTTAAAGCAGGTCAAAAGTATTTCAAGATGCAACAAGATGCTCTTGGTGATATTAATGGCCATATCGAAGAAATCTATGCAGGACACAATGTTATTAGTATCTATAATGCCGAAGATGATGCTCTAGAGAAGTTTGATGAGATTAATAACAGATTATGTTCTTCTTCCTTCAAAGGTAACTTGCTAAGCGGTCTTATGCACCCTATTATGCACTTCTTTGGTAACTTAGGTTATGCGCTAATTATTATTATAGGTGGTATTATGTCCCTTAATAATATTGCCTTTATTCCTGTAGTTGTTGCTTTTGTTAGTTATTACAAAATGTTCAATCACCAAGTTGGTCAAATTGCTAATATCTCAAGTACACTTCAGACAACTCTTGCTTCTAGTGAGAGAATATTTGAATTCTTAACAGAGGCAGAGCAAGAAGATGAAAGCCATAAAAAATTGAAATTAAAAGAAATCAAAGGTAATGTTGAATTCAAAAATGTTAACTTTGGTTATACTCCTGCAAAACAAATCCTATTTGATGTTAATATGAAAGTCAAAGGTGGACAAAAGATAGCAGTTGTTGGTTCAACTGGTGCAGGAAAAACTACTCTTGTTAATCTGCTAATGCGTTTCTATGAAGTGGATAGCGGAGAAATATTAATAGATGGTGTTAATATTGCAGATATGAAAAGAGAGAATGTTAGAAAGTTATTTGGTATGGTTCTTCAAGATACTTGGTTATTTGAAGGAACTATCAAAGATAATATTGCCTATGGTAATTCTAAGGCTACTTATGAAGATGTTGTTGAGGTATGTAAACAAGCAGGTATCCATCATCTAATTAAATCTCAACCTAATGGTTATGATATGATAGTTACCGAAGATAGCAACTTCAGTGCAGGTGAGAAACAACTTCTAACTATTGCTAGAGCTATGCTTCAGAATGCTCCAATGCTTATCCTAGATGAAGCAACCTCTAGTGTAGACACTCGTACAGAAGTTCTTATCCAAAAGGCTATGGATAAACTTATGAAAAACCGTACATCATTTATTATCGCTCATAGACTATCTACAATTGTTAATGCCGACAAAATACTTGTTATGAAAGATGGTCAGGTTGTAGAAGAAGGCAAACACGAAGAGTTACTTGAACTTAATGGTGTATATGCTAGTCTATACAAAGCACAATTCTAAATAAAATATCCTTATATTTTTGGCACTTTACTTCAGTAGTAAGGTGCTTTTTTTCGTAAAAGGGTCTTGAAAGTTGGCTCTAACTATGTTAGAATAATATTACTAATTTTAATATGGTGGAAAAGTTAGTTGTTTTTAATACTTATTATATCTAATAACAATATACCTAATTACTCACTGAAAATAGGAATTTTAGATATTCGATAGTATTAGGAGATTGGGGGAGAATATGATTAAAGACGGAAATTATTATTTCTTAGATTACGAAGCGCATAGAGAGGATTTTATCCAAATCCTAATTGACTACTATGGCAAGGATAAGGAAAAGACTATTCGTGAGCGTATGGATAAGGTTGTATATGTTCCTTATATGAAGTACGATAATGTTATAGACTACTATAGCCAAAGTATGACAGAACACTCGGAAGAAATCTACAAGGCTTTCGCTAGAATTAGAGGCGTTAGACCTACCAAAAAGATGAAGGAACTTATCTGGAGAGATGGCGGAAGTAGATGTTTTGCTGCTAACTTCGAGGGTGAGAATTTAGATGACTGTGAATTTTTCTTAGGCAAAGAATACTGTGATGAAATCAGAAAAGCTAGAGCAGAGGTTTGTGAGGCTTTTGGCATTACTGCAGAAAATCCAGTTCCAGAAATTCAAACACTTTGTAGACAAGTCAAAGCCGCTCTTAGAACAGTTGCTGACAGACACCCTTGTCAAGTATATCGTGATGTTGAGAAATTTATTAATAACAAAAATGGCCTACTTCAAAAGTACTTAACTTATGTTAGTAAATATTTCTTAAGTATGACTGAAAGAGATATTGAGATTATTAACAATCCAGACTTCGATAGTTATGATGTTGACAATCTTGATTGTAGATATATGTTCTTCGAGGATACTATTGGTAATCCAGGTCTTGTTTCTTACTTTACATCAGCTAGTCAAGACCAAGTTATGAACGGAACAATGGATGACCAAATCAGAGTTCTTACAGGTAGAGCAAAATGGTTCACACTTAATGGTGGCCCAGAATGTCTAAAGTATGTTAAGAGAGAAGAGTTATTCGGTGGTGAAGTACCAGTGGATAAAGAGGACTTCATTATTAGACTTATTAATGAACTTGAGTATCAAGTAACAATTCAACCAGAAGCAACTATGACAATGAATGTTGCTGATGCGATTGAGACTAACAGAAGATTCCTAGCCGAGACACAATACTTCGGTTGTAGATTTGCTCAAAACCTAAACAAGAGTTGGGACGGAGATGTTCATACTGCTTCTAGTGAAGACCAATGGATGACTACAATGGGATTCTATGGTGGTAGTATCGATACACCAATTAATACAATATTCTTTAACGAAGACACAAAACAAACTCCAGAACAACTACTATCTAACCTTATTCACGAGAATAACCACGCAGTTAGTTTCGGTAATGCTTTCGTTAGTAAAGACAAGAAAAGAGCATATGGTAGATATGGTCTAGCAGGTAGACTACTTGCTATTGATGCTGATAGACAATATATTGGTAATTATGAAGTACCTGATTATGATGGTTTCTTATCTATTGAAGAGAATATTAACGAAAGACAATCTAAAGATATGACCGCTATGTTTATGCGTAAGTTTGGTTCACCTTTTACTCCTTGTGATATTCAACCTAAGGGCTATAATGATGACTTCCACTGTTTATATGATTATTGGAGTTT
>JAZLDP010000091.1:0-1306 GCA_045614835.1 Clostridia bacterium
ATGTTTTAAATTCGTGAATTGACTAAAATTTAATTCTTAATTTACACTATTTAGTTGTTAATGAACTCTCGCATTCCACTTTTGTGAAACGCAATAGTAGTATACTACCACAGGTGGTATAAGTCAACACTTTTTTGCAAATTTTTTTACTTTTTTTAACTTATTTTTTATACCTTTACATACACACAGCCGGGTGTTTCATAGCATTGGCGTATTTTTCTATCCAACACTGATAAATTTTGATACTTTTTATCAATTCAGCACCCCAATTCTTCCATTAAACTTCTGCATTAACACCGTTCTCTGATGCGAATTTTGTGAAAATTTGGACAGCCCAGCACAGCATCCTTATTATATATTACAATTAATTATATTATATATATACTTATTTTATTAATGTGCGTGTATGGTTTGTACGATATAACATAATCTTTCATTGTAGATTTACTTTTAAAACCAGTGCCTTTTATTGCGCATACTTCACCCTAAACAATTTTAACAAGGTTGATATATACAAAAATTCTAGCGAAATCGTTTCACAATAATAAAATTTAGTGTTACACTTTCTTTGTAAAATACTATTGCGAGGGTGTTATGGAAATTAAGACAGGCAGAATATATAGACATTTCAAAGGCGACAACTATATAGTAATAGACACTGCACTTAATAATGAAGATGAAAGAGTTTATGTTATATATCGTGCCTTATATGGAGATGGACAATTATTTGTAAGACCGCTAGATGACTTCACTGCTAGAGTTGACCGAAACAAACACCCAAACGCTACTCAAGAATATAAATTTGAGTTGCAAGACATTAATTCTATTAACCCTACACACAAATAAGAGGTTTTGTTATGATAAACATTGTACTTGTTGAGCCAGAAATTCCACAAAACACAGGTAATATTGTTAGAACCTGTGCTGCGACCGGTTGCAAACTATACCTAGTTAGACCGCTTGGATTTGAACTAGATGACAAAAGATACAAAAGAGCAGGTTTGGATTACTTTCCACTAAGTTCTATAACAATAGTTGATAGTTTTCAAGAAATACTTGATGCTAACCCTACTAGCACTTTTTACTATGCTAGTACCAAGTCTAAGAACACTTATGCTGATGTTACTTATCCAGATGGAGCATTTGTTGTATTCGGCAAAGAGAGTTATGGACTAAGAGAGGACCTACTAAAAGCCAACTACGACCACTGCATCAGAGTACCTATGAAGAGTGATGCTAGAAGCCTTAATCTATCTAACACTGTTGCAATTATTGCCTACGAAGCACTTAGACAACAGGGATTCCC
>JAZLDP010000092.1:0-4814 GCA_045614835.1 Clostridia bacterium
TCTACTGGTTCCCTTTTGTCCAAGGTTCCCTTTCTCATCATAGCAATCAAGAGTATAACTACTAATTGCTTTGATAAGTTCAGCAGGTATTTCCTCTCTTTCAAAAAGATAAGTTATACAATTCACTAGACTTACACTTCCACAGTCAAACTCGGTTATTTGGTATCTTAAAGGTGTTTTCATTTTTTACTCCACAAAATATTATTTATATTTTTAGTATAGCAAACCCATCTCAAGTAACCAAATAAATTTACAATCTACAACATTTCAACTTCATTATCTTTTTGCACAATTGTATCCACTCTTGGTTTTCTTAGCAAATAAGTTATATCACCATCACTTAGAGAAACTTTCTGATGCTTACCCTTGAACCATTTCTTAAAGTCAGTACACTTGGCAGTTGGAGTATCGCCAAACTCATAATGCAATTGCATTACTCCGCCATCTCTTAGGTGATTTTCATATAAATCACTGACAACTATACCAAATCTTCTATTAGAAACATACTTATATACATTAGAGAGTAGAATTGTATCATAAGTACCAAATGCTTGTTTTGCAAAATCAAAAAATTCTGCAGTAATGAACTCTATATTATACGCACCCTCTCTCAATCTTCTTTGTAATTTTTTATAGCATTCAGGAGAGTTGAAAAACGAACTTTGTATTTCGCTAGTAGTTATATCATTTTTACGGCATATACGAGAATATGTATCATCTGAGTTTTCTTGTTCCATAAATATTGTTCCCCAAAACTCTTGACTATCTTCAGGTAAATCTTGAAATATTCTAGAATAAACCTTTCTTCTGAAAGGGTCTTTTCTCAGAATAAAATATAATTGAATTTCTGAGTAGGTTAAATTCTTGATTGCCGCTATTTTGTAATCAATATATGGCTTTGCATAAAGATTGGCATCAAGTACTGTTATATCCCTTGCACCATAATATATAGCATTAAGCAATTGGTCCCCACTACTACCAACAGTCAGAACCCTATTACCTCTACTATTCCAATGTCTAAAGATTTTATTTAATTGTTCATTAGAAAAAGGATATGCCTTATTAACAGTTCCATTCCAAGCCACCCTATCTGCATCAGCATATATTTCTGGAGCATAGAACTTTTCTAAAGCCATATTGAAGTTTCGATTATTAAGATATGGTTTATCTTTTTCAGTAATCATATAACACCTTTTACAACAATTAGTCTGCAATAATTTTAGCATATATTACTTTACTTTTCAATACCCACCAAAAAATCAACCACTTATAAAATAATAAAATATTTTCTAGCACTTGCGTTAATAAAACAAAAAATGCTATACTCAAAAAAAAGCAAGGAGAAAACATTATGTCAGTACACATTACTCCACACAAAAACGGTTGGCAAGTTAAAACTGGAGGCAAAGAAAAAGCCTACAGAGTTGTAGAAACACAAGAAGAAGCAATCGTTATTGCAAAAAAGGTTGCAAAAAATCAAAAGACCGATATCAAAATTCACCGTAGGAACGGCACTTGCCGAGGCGGAAATAATTATTCTTAAAAAAAGCAAAAAATCCAAGAATTTATCTTGGATTTTTCTTTTTAGTTTTCTTTACCACAATAATCACAGGTATATGAATTTCTATTTAGTTTTGCACCACAATGCTCACATTCTCTTTTACGGCGAGTTGTTATAGACTCTTGTTCTTTCTCTGTTTTTTCGATTTCTTCTTGCCTTTCAATTTTTACTCTTGTCATTATTTCAGCACCAATATTAGAAGTCTTCTTACTCAGGAATGGACCAGCACCCACAAAAGTAATAGCCAACGATATAATTATCCAAAATATACTAACAACTATTCCGCCACCCATATCAAATGTTGGATTATCTGGCATATCGTTCAAGGTTGCTGTCTTATCATTCCACCACTTATCAAACCAGATATCATACTCTTTCTCATATACTCTTTTAGCATTTTGAAGAGCGGTAATATTTGCTATCAACATAATTATACCAATCACCAATAGAATGATACCGATTATCATTAAAACTTTAGACTTTTTAAAATTCTTTTCTTTTTTGTTGTTCATATTATCACCATAACCATTATTTTTGTCATTGTAACACAAATACTAAAAATATTACAAATAATTATCATAAAACTAAACAATTTAGACTTTAATCAATTACTTTTTCTTGTCCAACATTTACCCATCTTTCGAAGTTAGAATATTCCTCAAGTTCTTCAATAGTTAGTTCAATTGCACTATTACCACTACCACAAGCTGGAAAAACAGTGTCATACTCCTTTAAAGAAACATCCAGAAACACCCTCACTCCATCATTAACAGCGAATGGACAAACGCCGCCTACTTTATGCCCAATTAGATTTTCAACTTCATCAAATGTTAACATTTTTGCCTTGGTCAAGAACTCTGCTTTAAATTTAGAATTGCTCACTTTAACATCTCCAGCAACAACTATTATAATAGGAGAACCATCAACCATATAAGACAGAGATTTAGCAATTTTGCCCTCGCTACAACCAAGAGCCAAGGCGGCAAGTTCAACTGTCGCACTTGACACTTCAAACTCTCTAACCCTATTCTCTATTCCGAAATCAGCGAAATACTTTTTAACTCTCTCTATAGACATTATCTACCTACCTATGCTAGTTCTTCAGCTAGTCTAACCAGTTGCGCTCTGCTATCTTCATTAAGAGCAGAAATAATTCTAACGGTAGCATTAGTGTAATTTAGATTTTTAGAATTCTCAAGCATCTTTTTCATAACACTTGTTGCCATTGGTGCCCAACTACCATTTTCAATAAAGGCAACAGTTTTGTTTTGGAAATTCCTCTCAACCAAATGTGAAATAAAGTCTCTCATAAATGGGAAGATTTCTCCATTATAAGTAGTGGTAGCAAATACAATTTTGCCATATCTAAACGCATCTTCAACAGCCTCTGCCATATCACATCTAGCCAGGTCGTTTACAACCACTTTCTGACCTTTGTTCTCTAAGATTGTAGCAAGTTCTTCAACAGCCTTTTTAGTATGTCCATACACCGAAGTATACGCAATAACAATCCCCTCACTCTCCACACCATAAGTAGACCAAGTATTATATAAATCCAAGTAATAAGATAAGTTCTCGTTTAGCACTGGTCCGTGCAAAGGACAAATTGTTTGTATATCTAGAGTAGAGGTTTTCTTAAGTACATTTTGAACCGGGAATCCATATTTACCAACAATTCCAATATAATACCTTCTAGCCTCACAAGCCCAATCTTCTTCTACATCTAAAGCACCAAACTTACCAAAAGCATCTGCAGAGAATAGTACTTTTTCTTTCTCTTCGTAGCTCATAATTACCTCAGGCCAGTGAACCATTGGAGCTTCTACAAAATGTAGTTTATGTTCTCCTAAATTTAATTCGCCTCCCTCTGCAACAACAATTTGTTTATCCTCAAATGAAGAACCAAAGAAATTCTTCATCATAACAAACGCCTTAGCAGATGATACAATCTTTGCTTCTGGGAACGCTAATACAAATTTCTCTATACTTCCAGAATGGTCTGGCTCCATATGTTGTACAACCAAATAGTCTGGAGTTCTAGCACCAAGAGTAGCCTTGATATTAGCAATCCAATCTTCTGCAAACCTCTCATCCACACTATCCATTACAGCAACCATATTATCTACAATTACATAAGAATTATATGCCATTCCATTAGGTACAACATATTGTCCCTCAAACAAATCTATACTATGGTCGTTAACACCGACATATTTAATATTTTCACTAATCTTCATTTTTGTTAATACCTCTTGTATTGTCATTTTAAAATTTCATTTATATTCTTTATAGAATATAAACAACACTCAACATATTTAGTGTAACAAAATTTAATAAAATATCCAAAATATTTAAGTCAATTTAAAATAAAAAAAGATTGAGATTTAATACAATCCCAATCTAATAAACTTTAGTTTTTAGATATCTTTTGTTCTTCTTCCTCTACAACTTCTGCCGCAACACTTTCCTTGTGTAAGTTCTTATTTAGAACAACCATTACAGTATACATAATTAATGAAAAACCTACAGTTGTTATTGTTGCTAGGAGAACATATAATGATTGACCTATACCATATTCAAAAGTGGTAATAAGCCATTGTCTAATATTCTCAACAAACCCAACACTATTGCTAACAAACTTATTATAATTCTCATTTAATAAATTAGCCACAGGTGCAGCAATAAAGCAATAAGAAACATAGAAAATTATTGACACCACATAATCTTTTTTGATATTCATTTTGCAGAAGCCCAATCCAACAAGTAATGCTGTACCCAGTAGCACTAAATTGTGATAAACAACAGTATGAAAATCATCAAAGTCGTGGAACATATTTTTAACTGCACCACTACTATATATCATATCAGGCATTACAAGCATTGTTGCAAGTAAAGTAACGCCAGTAGTAACAGTTAGAACTCTAACACAATCTTTGTGTTTACCTTTATATAGAGAAGTCATTACATATAATACCAAGAACAAGCTACAATAGTACATTGGCAAATCCGCCAAATCATACCCTAGCACAATTGACTTAATTTGTTTAATTATCTCAAGAAATACTAATAGAATTGTAATAACATGAATTGGTATTAATCTAATCTTTTCTTCACTATTTTTTAACCACACACCAAGGGCAACAGAAGACACGATAAAAACAACCAATGCTGGTAATAAAGTTATTACATGCGTATAAGTCCAATTACTAAACATACTTTCCTCCTGTTTCAATTAGTGATAATATTCGCTACT
>JAZLDP010000093.1:0-3505 GCA_045614835.1 Clostridia bacterium
GCCACTTGAGTTTCAAGTGGCTTTTAAAATTATTTAGATTTTTTGTTGTAATAATCAAGAGCTTTTTGACAAATCTTCATATCATCATTGATTCTTTGAATATGCTTCATAATTAAGTTGTAGTTTTTCTCAATTACAGGATATCTGTCTTTGTTCTTCTTGATAATTTCTTCACAATGAAGTACGCTATCTTTTAGTTCTGCTAATGCTTGTAAATTTTCATCTAATTTCTCTTTTTTAGCAGGGTCAACATTTTTAGAGTTTACACCATATAATGCAACTTTTTGTTTAGCAACCTGCATTTCTTTCTTTCTTAGTTTCTCACCATCTCTAGCGTATGCTTTATGAATTCTAGTTAGAGGAATATACTCAGATTTAACGCTTCTTAGTTCTTTTTCAGCATCTCTTAACTCTTCTTCTAATTCAACTAATTTGTTTTCATAATATGCCTTATCAAATACAGGCTTAGCAGTTGCCTTCATTGGCTCTTTGTCCACAACAGCAATTGGCTCTACTACTTTCTCTTCAATTTCTTGACTAGTAGCATTAAGCACTTGTCTTTCTCTGGTAATTTTAACTACCTTACTATCAAGTTTGTATTTACCAGCCTTTTTACTTGCCTCTTCAAGTTTTTGAGCAATAGTATTTTTCTTCTCAATTGCTTCTTGTTCTTTACGAATTCTCTCTTGCTCTTTTTGTGCAAGTTCGTTCATTTTTTCTTGTTCTCTAATTCTTTCTTGTTCTTGACGAGCAAGTACTTTTCTTTTCTCTTCTTCGTTTCTTACAATTTCTTTTTGTTTTTGAACTTGAAGTCTTTCTGTATCTCTAATAATACGAGTAAGTCTATTGTTCATTCTCATTAAGTTCTTGTATTTAAGTCTATTAAGTTCTTCCTCATCTCTAATGATAGTTTCTTGAACGATTGGTTCTTTAACCTCATCATCTTCACCATCACCATCAACATCATACATAATGGTTACAGGAGTTTCAGTTTCTTCAGCCTCGTTAAGTCTAGCTCTTTCCTCTTCCCATTGTTTTCTTTCTTCTTCTAATTGGTCTTGTAATTGCTCTAGTCTTTCTTGCTCTTTTAGAAGTTCTTGTCTAATTTTCTCAATCTCTTCTTCTTTAGCTTTCTCTAAGTTCTCTTTTAGAAGTGCAATTTGCTCTTCTTTCTCTTTAGCGAAATCTTCCTTCATTTGCTTGAATTCTTCGATTTCTTCTCTTTGTTGTTCTTTTAGAGCTCTTAGTTCTTCTAATTGTTCATTAAGTTCATTAGTTTTCTCTTCAACAACATCATCTTCAACGATACCTTGTTGTTGAGGCTCATCTTTTCTATTTTTGTACTCTTCGAATTCTTTTGCTTGAGCTTGTTGTTGAGCTTTTAACTCTTCAATCTCTCTTTGTTGTTGCTCTTTAAGTGCTTTAAGTTCATCAATTTCTTGTTGTCTTTGTTGTTCCTTACGAGCATTCATTTCATCAATTTCTTTTTGTTTTTGTGCTGCTTGTTCAGCTTTTAACGCATCTAGCTCTTGTTGTTGTCTTTCTTTTAAAGCTCTTAATTCATCAAGTTCTTTTTGAGTTTCTTCATCAATCTCTTTCTTGCTTGGCTTCTCATCAGCCTTTGCTTTAGATTTTTCTTCTTGAGCTTTCTTGTACTCTTCGAATTCTTGAGCTTGTTGTCTTTGAAGTGCTCTTAATTCTTCTAACTCTTGTTGTCTTTGTTGTTCTTTACGAGCATTCATCTCATCAATCTCTTTTTGTTGTTGAGCTTTTTGGAATGCTTTTAGTTCATCAAGTTCTTGTTGTTGTTTCTCTTTCAACTCTCTTAGTTCAGCAAGTTCTCTCTTAGTTTCATCATCAAGTTCTGCTTTAGCTGGTTTAGTTTCAACTGGAGCACCCTTTTCTTGCATCTTCTTGAACTCTTCTAGTTCTTTTTGTTGTTGTTTTGCAAGAGCCTTAATTTCTTCAAGTTCTTTCTTAGACTCTTCATCTAGACCTACAGTAGCTGGAGTCTTTTTCTTAGCTGGTTTATCATCTTCCTCATCAATAAATCCTTGAGCATCTTCAGACTTAACACTAGCCTTCTTAACCTTTCCACCACTCTTAGCTTCTTTGATAACCTCATCAAGAAGTCTTTGGAATTCTTCATCATCATCAGCATCTAAGAACATATCATTGTTATTTGGAGCTTGTTCAACTGGCTTAGATTGTTGTCTAGGAGCTGGAGCAGGAGTAGATGCACCGCCTTTCTTACTTTGCAACATTCTTTGCTCTTCCATAGCCTTGTCGTAGTCAATCTCTTCAATCTTATCGCCTTCAACAGAAGTCTCTTTCTGAGTATTTACAATGTTAGTCTCATTTGGATTAGAACTAGAGTATACTACAATGTCATTATCTTGAACAACACGAGCAACCTCATCTTTTTCCTTATCTTTTCTTCTACCACCATCAAATACGTGTAAAATTAGTTCAGCAATAACAACCACTAGTAATGAACCAACACCAATGATTACCAAAATTGCTAAAATGTCTAATAAAATACTTAAAAATGTTCCCATAATATCCCCTTATAGTTAATTTTCAAATTGCACAAACAAATATCATCGTTCCACCAACGATATATTCGCACAATATTCGTTATACCCATTATACACTATTTAAATTAAAATTTAAAGGTGTTTTGTGAAAATTTTTTAAATTTTCTTTATATTTTTACGGTTTTTTACCGATTTTAGCGAAAAAAACGATAAATTTGATGCAATTTATTAATAAAAGATTATAAAAAAATCATATTCCAACAAATAAATTATTGAAAAAATCAATTACATATGCTAAAATATGTTAGCAAGATAAGGAGGAAAAAGATGAAAGTAATCACAAACAACCGCAAAGCAAACTTCGAATATTTCATCATTAACACCTTTGAAGCAGGAATTGTTTTGGAGGGTTGCGAAGTTAAGTCAATAAGACTTGGTCATATTAATCTTCAAGACAGTTTCATTACTTTTGACAAACACTGCGAGTGTTATATCAAAAATATGCACATCACTACATACAAAGATGCTAGTTTGGATAAACCTGATGAGAAGCGTAGTAGAAAACTTCTTCTAAATAGACAAGAAATCAAAAAGATTATGTCTAAAGTTCAAGAAAAAGGTTTCACCTGTATTCCACTAAAGGTTTATTTAAAAGATGGACTTGTAAAACTAGAAATCGCAATTGCCAAAGGTAAACATACTTACGACAAAAAAGATACACTTGCAAAAAGGGATATCGAAAGAGACACCCAAAGACAACTAAAAAATTATAGATAATATTATCTATAAAATATGGGCGTGTACCTGGTTTCGACACTCACTTGACGGTCTTACTCAAGCATAACGGATGGTCGCGTTATAGACCAACTTAAACTTAAATGCAGAAAACAATTCTGTTCTTGCTTACGCTGCATAACAATTGCACTAAGCGTGTCTTACCTAGTATAGTCATCTGCTAGACTAAGGCA
>JAZLDP010000094.1:0-4055 GCA_045614835.1 Clostridia bacterium
AATTACACTCCAGTCAAGGCTTTTCTTAATGGAATAAAACCGGTAATAACTGCTTTAATTCTATCTACTGCAGTAACATTATTCCTATATGTAATTCTATCTATTGATGTCATTTCTGACCCAATTAGTTTTGATTATATAGGTCTAATAATATTCGCTATTATTAGCACTACAAGTATTTTGTTTTCTAAATTCAAAAAGAAAAAATTATCACCAATTATCCTTATTTGCATATCTGGAGTATTGGGAATGTTATTATATAGCATATAAAAAAAGATTGTGTCATAAGGCACAATCTTTTTGTTTTATCCTATTTCTCGCTTGTTTCTTCTGCTGTAGAAACTGCTGTTTCGGTCGAACCATCTTCCGCTTCCTCATCAACCCACACTGGCGCAGGGTTATCCTTATAGCGTTTTTTGAAAACCTTTCTTCGGAACAAGAAAGTTGTATAAACTATCCACAGCACGAAGAATATTGCACAAGCAATTATTGCAGAAGTCAAAGATTTACCAGCAAAGCCTAGTAGCAGAAGCAGAGGCGCAATCATTATCATAGCAGGAAAGTTAGAAAGGATATATAGGCTAGAGGTTGGAGTTCTAAGGCTAGGGTCAACCTCTTTCATAAGAATCATACCATTAGAAGCAGTTCCTGTAAATGTACCGAAGCTCATAAGGAAGAATTCGTGTTCAAAGCCTTTGAAACAATGTTTTGCAACTAGTCTAACATATACATAAGTAATTATTGTTCCAACTATACTAAGAACAATAATTGGTAACAAATATCTTCTAATATCGTTAATCTCGATTGCAGATACACCCGCAACAATCATAAGGTCAAAAGCAAAACCAGATATTCTATCCATCTGATAATTATTGATATATTGGCGGTTCATAACTTTCTTTTTTCTAAGTTTAGTTACCACGAACCTAATCAACATAGCAGCAAGTGATGCCCATAGGAAGTTAAAACCCCAAGCAATACTATTAGTAAAGTCAGATATTACAGCAAGTAGACACATAAAGCCAAAAGCAAGAGCATAAGCAAAAGCAACGAAGCCTACTTGAATTGTGAATTTGTCTACACTTTCGCTATCTGGAATTTCTGCATCAGATATATTTTCTTGAATTAATTGTTGAGGATTAGGTTTAGCACTACGAACAACTAAGTTACCTTTTTTCTTATGAATATTAATGTATAGAACACCGAATACAGAAGCTACAACAAATCCAATTGACGCAAGAGATAATCCAAAACTACCGTTACCAGCGAACATAGTAGCAGGAGTATTAGTAAAATTAATATCCCAGCTAAGAGCATTTCCTGGTCCTTGACCAAAGCCTAGAGGCAAGATAAGTCCACAAATATAAGATATTACATTATCTCCATATCGTGTAATCAAGAATAGGATAATTGTAATACCTAGGCCCATAAATGCTTGTAACATATATGTTCCACCCTGCAAAGCACCAAATTCAACAACTTGACTTTTCCTTGTTTTGTGTGCACTTTTCTCAGTTTTTAAGGACATAGCCGCAAAGCCTATTGCCAGACAATGATAAGTAACAACTTGCATTATACGATTGTCTACTACCATTACACCAAATTGAGAACATATAATATCTACCACTAAAAGAAGCACACCACCAAGCAAAGCCGATGGCACTAGACAATTTCTAAATAGAGGTATCTTCCTACGAAGAATATTGCCCAACATCAAAAATAATAATAATAGTCCAATTTGAACAACAAATAGCCATACATCACCATAGTTGGCTAAAGTAAAATCCCAGTCATTATTCATAAGCAACTCCACTAGTAGAATATATTTAAAATAATTATAAAATATAATTACATATTCAAAATTTTACTTAATTAGTTTAACATAAAAATTTGAATTCACCAACAAAATAATTTATAAATATAGCCTCAACGACAAGTCACTTTCGAAATTGATAACTACACAAAACCTATTATGAAAGTAGTATCCAGCGAAAACAAAAAGAAGGAATAGACAAAGTTTATTCAGAAGAACTTATGGAAATGTAAAAAACTAACGAACACAATTTTATGTGTTCGTTTTTTATTCCCTAAATATATAATTAATAAAAACTAAATTTAGAAATATTGAAAAACTTGCAAAAGTATGGTATAATCACTAAAATTAAAGGAGTGTGAGATTATGATTTTAGCAAGAATGATAACTTTAGAAGAATTAGAAAAACTAGAAGAATTTTTTAAAGGAAAAACACCTGACATATTTGTTCCTGTTAGCGAAACAACTAGAGCAAAAACACCTGACATAAAATATGACAAACAATATGCTCAAGAGCACCCAGAAGAACTACCAATACTTGAAGAAAATGTAATTGAATTACAAAAGTCTCACGCTTATTTTATGGTAAGTTCTACTATTGAAGAAGCAATAAACTCAATTATTATTTGTGCGCACCAGCCTCAAAGTGAAGATGCCGCTGAAGGCAAAAACATCTCAAAAGCAAGTTACTTCGCTAGAGGAGCTGTAGCTCTTTGTGTATATGAAGTACCTGATGAAATGTATGAACTATGGGATAAACAAGCCTTAATTAAAACAAACGAGAAAAATGAAAATTATGTCAATTTATATGGAGACCAAACACAACTAGATGAGGCTATCGTAGGAAACATTGTTTTCCCTGAACTATTCAAATATTTGAGAACTTTTGGTCCTTATGCTGAAGTGTGTGCAAGTTTAGGCTTCACTCCTAATGAATACGACCCTAAAGGAGTATTCAGCGAAAGCAATATTGACTCTAAATATTTTACAGTGCATCACATTAAAAACCAAAACCAAGAATCAACCCAAACCAATTTTAATGATTGGATTACTGCAAAGCACAAAAAACCTCAAACCACTCCTGTCAGTGAAACACAAATAAGTTGTCCTTATAAAGACCCTGAATTAAGAGAAGCTTTTATAGCAATTACAGAAGCTCCAATATCTCAAAAAGATAAAGATAACCTATATAAATTTCTTGAACAAGCAAGAACTTGTGATGCATCAGATAAAGAAATTATCTTACTTGGAATACATTCATCTCTAAATGACAATAACTTTTCAATGTAATTAAATAACAAACAAAAAAGAACAGCGAATATATCGTTGTTCTTTTTTATTCCAAACCTAATAATCTATCTGCAGAAACACCAAGTGTTTGACAAATTAATTTTATGTTATCATATCCTGGTTTGCTTTTACCCTTTAGCCATTCGCTAATTTGACTTTGTTTTAAGCCCAACTTTTCTGCAAGTTGTGATTGATTAAAATTAAATTCAATCATTATCTCTTTTAAAATATCTATAAAATCCATAATATACCTCTATAGAGATTTTATAGAATTTTCTATACAATTACTTGAAATATAGAATTTTCTATATTATAATGATGAGTAATATAGAATATTCTATACAGAGGCTAGATGGTTTATGAACTTAATTATATCCAAAACTTGTTGTCTAACTGGACACCGACCAAACAAACTTCCTTGGGGATACAATGAAGACAAAGAAAGTTGTAAAAATTTTAAAAATAAAGTTACTAAGATATTGGAAAAACTAATTCACAAAGGTATAACAACTTTTTTAACTGGTATGGCTGAAGGCTTTGATATGATAGCAACAGAAATTTTAATTGCACTAAAAACACAATATCCGCACATAAAAATTAGTGCAATTATTCCCTGCTTTAACCAAGAAAAATTTTGGACACAGAAGCAACAAGAACGATATAAACTTTTATTATCCAAATGTGATAACAAAAAAATAATTTCTAAAATTTATACAAACAAATGTATGCAACAACGAAATCAATATATGGTTGATAATTCAAGTATAGTATTAGCCTGTTATAACAACACTTCAAAAGGCGGAACAAACAATACTTTAGATTACGCAAATAAACTACAACTAAAAATTATAGTTATAAACCCAAACAATTCATAAAAAAGAACAGCGAATATATCGTTGTTCTTTTTTATTCCAAACCTAATAATCTATCTGCAGAAACACCAAGTGTTTGA